>CACXER010000018.1 GCA_902766765.1 uncultured Elusimicrobium sp.
GAAGCCAAAGCATTAGCCGAACGCATTTCCCACGCCGAACGAACGATATTCTGCACGCCCTTTTATACGGCGGCGAAATAAATTTCACTTTACACACACGTGAAATTTGAAGTATAATATAACTAGTAAGCGCGGGAAGTGTGCGCAGAATTCACTTCCGGATGGTGAAATGGTATCACTACTGGTTTTGGTCCAGTCATTCTAGGTTCGAGTCCTAGTCCGGAAACCATAAAAAAAGAGACCTTTGTGGTCTCTTTTTTTATGATTATCGGACAGCGGGCAAAGGGCGCCTGCCCGCGTTATGTTCCGTTTTATCCAAAAAAACGGGCGGGAAAATTTTCCCCGCCCGCTATAATTTCAACTATTAAACCTAACTAGAATTTGTAACCGATTTGGAAGTTGCCCACAAATCCTTCGCGTTGGCCCATATATCCTTCCGCGCCGAGATCAAATATCCAATTCCCGGTCAAATAGGCCAAACTTACATGACCTACACCGGTTCCGCCTTTAAGCGAGGGAGCATCCCAACTCATACCATATGCACTGGCATTGGCCTTGCCGTCAAACTCGTAATCATACGCAACGCCCAAACGTGGCTGCCAGGAAGCAGACGCCGCCAAATTAGCCTCCACGCCGACTCGTGCTCGCGAAGAGGTAGCATCCGAAAAACGCAAGCGGTCGCCGCTGGAAATGGTTACGTTTTTGGCCTGTTGTTGCGTGAACAAATACTTGGCATAAAAGTCCAACGTGCTATCGCCCAGCGCGTCGTATATATACCCCATACCTACGTGCGCACCATAGTAGAATGAACCGTAATCATAAGAGGCGTCTTGGTTGGCAAAAAATACATGGGCTTTAAAATCGGTAGACACATGTCCGCCGCGCAACGACCCTTCAATATACGTGTTATCTTTACCAAGCCAACGGCCCATAGCACCCAGCCCCATATAATCGGTATCACCCGAACCGTTGAGTTCCCCCGTGGAAAATGTATTGTATGAATTATACGAACCTCTACCATATTCCACGAATGAAGCCAGCATAAAATCGGCCGAGAAAATGGAAACGTTGTGCGACAAACCAACCACCGCATTGAATCCATCTACATCCACGTGCGAGCCGGTTTCATAGCGCGATTTTCCGCCGCCAAAGGCACTAAATAAAGCCAAGCGGTTAGTCTGTTGGATAGCGGCAGCTTGCAACGCATTATCCATGGCCTGGTCCGTTACAAAATCGGCCCCTTGCCCGCTGATCAGCCCCAACGAAGCGGCCCGGCCTTCCAAAAAGGATTTGGATTCTTCATTTAAACCCGCCTTGGTTACCGTGGCAATCAATTGGTTGCTTTGCACCTCTACATCAAAATCATACACCAAAAACAACCCTTGCATTCCTACCCCAGTTTGATTGGCCGGCACCCCGGTAATGGCAGAAGCAGCATCCACTAACACGACTTGATCGTCTTTGCGCAGCGGCGAAGAAGTGCCCGTAATACCTACTTTTACCGTACTATCGGTAATATCGGCATTTCCGCTAACTGTCAACGCGGTATCGGCGGTGGTAGTAGTATCGGCTAAATAGAAATTGAGTTTCTTTCCGTTAGCATTTAAATCGCCCGTTAGCGTGGCGCCATTTCCATACACGGAAAGTTCGTCAAATGTATACGTACCGCCGGAAATGCTAAGCGTAGAGCCGGAACCGATATGCACTTGCGAGAAATTCGGCGTCGCTCCCCCGGTAAGCGTTACGTTATTAGTCGCACTAAACGCATCCAACGCGGTGACGCTTCCGGCGCCGTCTATGGTCATATTGTCAAAACTATATAACCCGTTGCCGCTTACATTGAGTGCATAGCCATCCCCCACCGTAATCGTGTTAAATTTGACTTCATCCGCGTTTGTATTGGTGAGGGTCAAGGTCGTATTTTGCGCACTGACATCCAGTGTATTCGCGGTCAGCGTCGCCCGGGCAGAGGCATTGGAAGCCACGCTTACTTGATTGGCCGTCAACGTCCCGCCGATGGTGGTAAAAGTATCCCCTCCGGCAAATTCCCCGGCGGTGGCAGTTACGTCTTGCGTCCAGTTTCCCGTGGTAGCAAATCCGTTGTGAAGTAGCCGCACCGTGTTGTCGTTTTGTACGAGTTTGTAAGAATAGGTCTCCGTTCCGCTAACGATATCTTCTTGCACTCCGTTGTTAGCAATGGTGCCGGTGGTGCCTTCATACCCTGTTTGATTGATAAGCGTGACCGATTGCCCTACTTGCAAATTAGCAGGGCGGCCGTCTTCGGGCAATGTATTGTCTTTCCAAACGATATTCGCGTTCGTCAAATCGAGCGCGCCGTTACGAACGGTTTTTTCATAATTTAAGAAATAGTCTTGATTGTGTCCGTTCCCATGTCTCACCGTTAAAAAGGTTTCATTCGCATTAGATCCGGCCACCGCAAATTGGTAATTGTTAAATTTATCCACGCCATAAACACTGTGTCCGCTGGTTTGTAACACCAGGGTATTATTGGTCACGGAATTGGTGCCCGTAGTATATCCGCCCACGAGTGTCGTTTTCCCGTTTAGAGAGGCCGTGCCGCCTACAGTAACCGTATTGTTGCTAATAGCCCCTTCTATATTTTTATTTCCGTCTGTTTTGGTAGTCGCCCCGCCGATAATCAGCGTATCATTAAACGTGCCGCCCGTCAGCGTGACGGCATTGTCATGCACCGTAATCGGTAACGAACTGGAGGAAGAAAGGCCTTTACCTTCCACGGCGGCATGCCCGCCGATGAGCACCGCATTATTATACGTTCCTCCCGCGGCAGTAACCAGGTTGTTTTGTACATCGCCCTGCAGCGTTGCCGTACGGATATCATCGGTATTGACGATGGCCGCACCGCCCGTACTTACGCCGCTAAATTTGCCGTTTGTTAACGTAACGGAGTTGCCGTCCACGGTGCTGGTTAGGTTAAATGTTTTATTCCCGGACAAATTGGCTTTGGCTTGTCCGCCAAAGATGTTGTTTGCCACCGGATTACTGGCAGTAGTAATATTCACCGTTACCTGGTTGTTGGTTACGTTGGATTGGGAAGTAATATTTCTGGTATCCGCATTGATAATAATAGCCCCACCGATCAAATTAGGGGTAACATCGGCGCTTTTGGCGTTGGTCGTCAAGTTGACTTGGTTACTGTCCACGCTTCCCACGCCGGGAGCGGAATTTTGAGTTTGGAACAAAGCCCCGTAAATGGAACCGGTGGAGGGCTTTATCTCCGTAGTTAGCGAAACAGTATTATTCAGTAAACTCAAATCGAAACCACTTGCATCGCTGGCACTTGAACCAGAATTTTCCAAGGTTACGCGGGCCGCGGCTTGGTCGCCGGTAAACGAAAAGGGACCGTTTTCGAAAGTCAGTTTGTTATTTGCAACTGCAGGTTGATTCGGGTCAGGTATTGTAACCGGATTACTAATGGAATAACGAATAGTGATATCGTTGGTAGCCCAGGCGCCCCGTTCGTCACCGCTGTTAATCTTATAGTCTTGGTCGCTTGCATCGCCAAGCATGGCTTGCGTAACTCCGCTATTAGCATCTGTGGTACCAATAGTACGATGATTATAGGAAGCATGTGCGCAAACCGTACAAAAAAGGAACATCACCAAAAGCCAAGTTTTGCGTGAAAAAATCATCATGTATTCTCCTTATATAAAAAACACCTTGTTTTTATTCTAGAAAATCCCGCGCCGCCGCGCAATAAAAAAAGGAACTAATTTCAAATAAGAGCATTCTAAAGGATACGGCCTCGCCGGGCCGGTAACGAAAACCGCTAAAGAGGTTATAAACGGCTGCGGCCGCGGGTGAGTTGCAAGTGATACTCCCACAAACTTTCCCCGCCGCGCG
The DNA here is from genome assembly GCA_902766765.1 of uncultured Elusimicrobium sp. Lineage (GTDB taxonomy): Bacteria > Elusimicrobiota > Elusimicrobia > Elusimicrobiales > Elusimicrobiaceae > Avelusimicrobium. The sequence goes on from CACXER010000018.1 coordinate 3,883, forward strand.
GGAATGCCCGCAACAGGGAAGATTTGCCTTTCCACGGCCAGGGGTTGATACCCTTTTTGGTACTGAAGTCCAACAGATATCCGGCTTGCAGAACAACGGGCCGGACACGTTTATCAAAACCGCCCGCTCCAAACGGATAACAAAAACTGTAAACCGGCGTGCCTAATTTTTCTTCCAACACGCGTTTGCTGTTCACGACTTCTTGTTTGATTTCTTCGTCGGGCAAACTGCGCAGCCGCCGGTGTGAACACGTGTGCGAGCCAAAACGGACTAATCCGCTTTGTTGCATTTCTTTGATTTGTTCCCACGTTAAATAGCCGGGCGTACCGACACGGTCCGTAATCAAAAAGATAAGCGCGGGCACTTGGTGTTTTTTAAGAAGCGGGAAAAGAGCCGTATAATTATCTGCATGGCCGTCATCAAACGTCAGCAGCACCGGTTTTTCAATCAAACTCTTGCCGGACTTGTACGCCTCAACAGCCGTATCTTCGCTAATGGGTGTGTAACCGTGTTGTTTCAAAAAGAGGAGTTGTTTTTCAAACATTTCCGGAGAAATGGTAAAGGGATATTGTTCTTCTGTCGGGTCGGTAAGCACGCCGATATGATGATACATAAACGCCACCAGCCCGCGGCGCGGCAACCAATACCACGTGCGGCGTAAAGCCGGGTATTTCCAAAACAGTCCGACCCCAACCAGTAACAACAGTAACACCAGCCAACTCATTTGGGCTCCTGTTCCAACTGCCACAATTTAACGTATTTGACAAATACGTAATAGGTAGAAAAAGACGCCCATAACAGGCCGCGCATACCGTCTAAAAATCCCAATTTAAGAACGTAACGCTTGAGAAATTCAAACGGGAGCCGCACCAGCACACTGCACAAACAAAAGTGTTTGCCGTTTTTGTGCAACTGTTCGGCCGCCAGTGACGTGTAGGAATTAAACTTGGTAAAGTAGGCCTCTATGGTATCGTAAGAAAAATGATTGACCGGATTTTTCAGACACGCAATAGTGCCGGAGATCTCCAATCCCTCATGCACCAACCCACCCACGTATTTGGCCTTTTGCGTGCGTACCAAACGAAGGTGCTTTTCTTTATTGAGCCCGCTAAAGCGCATTTTTTTACCCAAGAAATAATTGCAAAAAGGTAATTCATAGCCGTTGATGTTTTTCTGCTGGGCAGCTTGCGCAATTTCTTCTTTGAGGGCCGGACTTAGCCGTTCATCGGCGTCCAAATTAAGCGCCCACTCGCCAGTTACTTTGGAAAGTGCAAAGTTTTTTTGATTCGTAAACCCGTCAAATTTGCGCTGAAACACTTGTGCGCCCAATTGGCGGGCCACTTGTGCGGTGTCATCGGTAGAAAAGTCGTCAACAACGATCACTTCACGCACCAACCCGCGCGCACTTTCAATACACGCGCCAATGCGGTGTGCCTCGTTATGAGCGATAATAAACAGTGAGATGGGAGAAGTGCCTTGCATAAGAAAACGCTAGCAAAAAAATGGGGTGGATGACGAGATTTGAACCCGCGACCTCCGGTTCCACAGACCGGCGCTCTAACCAGCTGAGCTACATCCACCATAAAATCTAGCACTATATTTTATCAAATTTCCGCCGCGCGGGCAAATGAATAAATTTGTCTGCTTTGCAGGGCAGTCTGGGGTGGCAAATCCGATATTTGGAAAAGGGGTTGACAAACCAAAAAAAAAAACAATAATATAGTGTCGGTTAAAAAATAAAGGAGCAAACAAGATGAAAAGCACGCAAGCATTTACGCTAATTGAATTATTAGTGGTTGTACTTATTATTGGGATTTTGGCAGCCGTGGCCTTGCCGCAATATAAGTTAGCCGTACAAAAAGCAGAATTGGCAAACTACCGCTCGCTCGCGAACGCCGTCGCGCAAGGGGCGATTTCGCACCATTTGGCTAGTGGCGAGTGGCCGCAAACAATTGATGAGTTAGATATAGAACTTCCGCAATTAGGGCAAAAAAGTTTATATTGGGGCGGATGTGTGTATAACAGTAAAATGTATTGTTGCTTAAATCGCCCCGGCCCCGGTTCAAACGGAGCCGTTACCTGTGGCAAGGCCGATTATTCCTTTGCTTATATAAACCTATTTGCCATCAGCACAGGAGAAATAAAAAACCAACATTCTTGTTTTTCTAAAAGCGGGTTAAAAATTTGCGAAGCCACCGGAGGAACTCTAAATAATACTAACGCCTATTTAGCCACTCCGCAAGGGCCGCTTGGCTCCATGCGCGAATACGTCTACCGTGGCGCGGAACGATAAAAAAATTCAGTAAGGGCACATATAAGAACTAAGCAAGTCAGGTAAAGTCTGACTTGCTTTTATATTTTCTTTCCTTTTCAATCCGACATTCAAATAAAACCCTGATATAAATATGACATTAAAAAATCCTTGACAAATCAAAAAAAAAAAATAATAATAGAGTATCAGACAAAAAAGCAGTAAAAAAACAAAAGGAGCAAACAATATGAAAAGTACTCAAGCATTTACGCTAATTGAACTTTTAGTGGTTGTACTTATTATTGGCATACTCGCGGCAGTCGCGTTGCCGCAATACCAAAAAGCAGTACTCAAAGCCCGCGTTACGCAAGTTATCCCGCTTATCCGGGCGGTAGGTAATGCACAACAGGTGTATTTTCTGGCTAATGGCTCTTACGCCGATACGGTAGATGAATTGGATGTAGATTTTACATGCCCTAACGGCTGGACGTGTTATGTGGGTACAGATGGCAGCGGAACAAAACTCAATAAAGTACAAGCCTCACATAACGATTCCAATATTGCCATAATTTTATATTATGGGGCACCTAACAGCAGTGCACTGGCAGAACTGCAAAATAAAATATACTGTTGGGCCGCTCCCACCAACACCAAAGGTATCAATGTGTGCAAAACTTTCGGGCCCGAATTAGGTTCCACCGCTGACGGAAAACGATTTCTTATCCAATAAATAGTGAAAATAAAACGCCCTTAGGATACTATGAAATCCTAAGGGCGTTTTTTGTAATAACGTATATAAAACCGTTATTTCTTGGCTTTTTTCTCGGCGGGTTTTTCTTCGCCGGCCGGTTTACCGTCGTAATGATGGCCGAGGTATTTGACATATAATTTGTCTTCAATTTCGGCCGCCAATTCCGGATTATCCTTTAAATACTGGCGTGCGTTGTCGGCCCCTTGCCCGAGTTTTTCATCCCCGTACAAGAACCAACTGCCGCTCTTTTCAATGATACCGGCTTCTACACCTTTATCAATAATGCACGCTTCGCGCGAAATACCCTGACCTAAAATCATGGTAAATTCGGCTTGGCGATATGGCGGTGCTACTTTGTTTTTGGTTACTTTAGCGCGCACACGCGTACCGACAATTTCGTCGCCTTTTTTCAAGTTTTCAATGCGGCGCACATCAATACGTACAGACGCATAAAATTTGAGAGCGAGTCCGCCCGGCGTCGTTTCCGGGTTGCCAAACATCACGCCGATTTTTTGGCGCAACTGGTTGATAAAAATAATACTTGTTTTGGTTTTATTCAAAAGGCTGGTCAGTTTGCGCAAGGCCTGACTCATGAGCCGCGCTTGCAAACCGACGTGCGCATCGCCCATTTCGCCTTCAATTTCCGCTTGCGGTACGAGGGCAGCCACCGAGTCCACCACGATTAAATCAATCGCGCCCGAGCGCACCAATTTTTCCGCAATTTCCAATGCTTGTTCGCCGGAATCGGGTTGCGAAACCAACAATTCGTCCACATTGACGCCCAAATTAGCGGCGTACACCGGGTCCAACGCATGTTCGGCATCAATAAAAGCAACCGTACCGCCGAGTTTTTGCGTTTGCGCGGCCACGTGCAAGGAAAGTGTTGTTTTACCGCCGGCTTCCGGCCCGTAAATTTCGATCACGCGTCCGCGGGGTAATCCCCCCACGCCGAGTGCTAAGTCTAACGACAACGCCCCGGTAGGAATGGCTTCCACTTTCTGTACCGAGCCGCTGCCTAATTTACAAATGGCTTCTTTGCCGAAGGCCTTTTCAATTTGGCCTAAAGCGAGGTCTAAGGCTTTTTGTTTGTTTGCGTCCATAATAATCCTCCAAAAATTACGCGCTTACAGGTTGTTTACGTTTGTTTTTTGCACCCGCAAAAGTGAGTTTATGGTTTTTTTCGTCCCAGTCAACAATAATTTTAGTACCCGCAGGATACTGGTTGACTAAAATATTTTCCGCTAGCGGGTCCTCCAATTCGCGTTGTAAAGTGCGAAGTAAAGGCCGCGCGCCGAACTTGACATCAAACCCTTTTTCCACCAGGAAATCTTTGGCGGCCTGCGTCAGTTCCAGCGTCAAATTCTTATCGGAAAGTTTGCGGCTGACTTCTTTTAATCCAAGATCTAAAATCGCGCCGATATTTTCTTTAGTAAGCGAGTGAAAGACCACGATTTCATCAATGCGGTTGATAAACTCCGGATTGAATGTCTTTTTCACTTCGTCCATCACGTTCTGGCGCATATCCTGGTACTCGTCTTCTTCGCTTTGTTTGGCGGCAAAGCCGAGTTGGCTGCCCTTGTTGGTAATTTCGCGGGCGCCGACGTTAGACGTCATAATCACTACGCAGTTTTTGAAACTAACTTTGTGGCCCAAATTATCAGACAACGCCCCTTCATCTAATACTTGTAACAAAATGTTATAAATATCCGGATGCGCTTTTTCTAATTCATCCAGCACGACAACGCTGTACGGGCGGCGGCGGACGGCTTCGGTAAGTTGGCCACCTTCTTCATAACCTACGTAGCCGGGCGGCGCGCCGATTAAACGCGAAACGGCAAATTTTTCCATATATTCCGACATATCCAGCCGGATCATCGCATCTTCATCGCCGAACAAGAACATGGCTAAACTTTTGGCCAGTTCGGTTTTTCCTACACCCGTCGGCCCGAGGAACAAGAACCCGCCGATAGGCCGGTTGGGGTTACCCAAGCCCGTGCGGTTGCGACGAATGGCTTGCGACACTACTTTCACCGCATCATCTTGTCCGATGATACGTTCATGCAAAAGTTCTTCCATGTGTAAAATCTTTTCCGTTTCGCTTTGCGTCATGCGGGTAACGGGAATACCCGTCCACTTAGACGCCACCAGGGCAATATCTTCTTCCGTTACTTCCGGCACACTTTGAGCGTGTTTTTCGGCCCATTCCTCTTTCAATGTATCAATGTATTTTTTCAGACGGTCTTCCGTATCTTTGGCAGCAGCGGCTTTTTCAAATTCTTTATTAGCCAGGGCTTCGTCTTTTTCCAAGACGGCTTGATTATATTCGGCTTGTTTTTGTTTGATTTCCGGCGGCAAGACGGAGTTTTTAAGCCGCGCACGCGCACCGGCTTCATCAAACAAGTCTAGCGCTTTGTCCGGCAAAGCGCGGTCGGAAATGTAACGATCGGAAATAGCCGCGGCAGCGTCAATAGCGCCATCGGTGTATTTGACCTTATGGTGAGTTTCGTATTTAGCGCGCACACCTTTTAAAATCGCAATCGTTTCATCCACATCCGGCGGTTCAATGACCACCGGTTGGAAACGGCGTTCTAAGGCGGTATCGGTTTCCACATACTTGCGGTATTCGTCAAAGGTGGTTGCCCCAATGCACTGTACTTCCCCGCGGGCCAAGGCGGGTTTTAACATATTGGACGCATCCATAGACCCTTCGGCCGCACCGGCCCCGATAATGGTGTGGAGTTCGTCAATAAAGATAATTGCGTCTTGCGCGGCGGCCATTTCGTCAATGATATTTTTTAAGCGTTGTTCAAATTCACCGCGGTATTTCGTACCGGCAATCACAGACGCCATATCTAAAGCGAGCAGCCGCTTACCGGATAATAAATCGGAAATTTCCCCGCGGGCAATTTTTTGTGCAAGGCCTTCTACAATGGCCGTCTTACCTACGCCCGGCTCCCCGATAAGTACCGGGTTGTTTTTGGTGCGGCGGGCTAAAATTTGCACGACCCGTTCAATTTCTTCTTCGCGCCCGATGACCGGGTCCAACTTATGTTGGGCGGCCAAGCGGGTTAAGTCGCGCGTGTATTCGTCCAACGTCGGAGTTTTAGATTTTTTGTTCGTTTTGGAAGATGGTTTTTCATCTTGTTTGGCAAACGGCGACAAATTGATTTCTTGTGCTCCTTCGCTACCTTTTTCGGCCAAATCGTCTGCAGAGGCATTGCCTAAAAACGTGAGTACGGCTTCGCGAATCGTCGGGAGTGAGAGCCCTAAATTTTCCAAAATTTTTCCGGCCATGCCTTCTTCTTCGTGGATAAGGCCGAGTAAAATATGTTCCGTGCCGATGTGTTCCGTACCGAGCACTTGCGATTCTTCTACGGAAAATTCCAACACGGCTTTGGCGCGCGGCGTAAACGGAATTTCACCCAAAAGCATAATGGTGTCTCCGATACCAACCATTTTTTCAATCTCTTGGCGCACTTTGCGAAACGTAACCCCCAGGCCCGTCAAAATCTTGTGCGACACCGTGCCGTCAATGGCACTTAACCCGAGCAAAATATGTTCCGTACCGACGTAATCGTGATTTAAGCGTTTGGCTTCTTCCTGTGCGATAAGAATAATTTTTTGTGCATTTTCCGTAAATCGTTTGGCCATAAATACCCCTCTTAAAAGACAAGTACCTTTATTATATAAAAAACCACAAAGAAACGGTATGAAAACCGTTAAAACGGAAGATCGTTGGACTTTGGTCTTTTGACAAACCTTGCATTGCCCGTCTGAAAAAGTTACAATAATGACAACTTTTGAATTTAAGGAATTATGATGAATCGTCAAGCGTTTACTCTGATTGAGTTATTGGTAGTTGTTTTAATCATTGGCATTTTGGCCAGTGTGGCTTTGCCGCAATATCAAAAAGCGGTGGAAAAATCGCGCGCCGCGGAAGGCATGACTATTGCGCGCACAATTGCCACCGCCAATGTGGCTTATTACAATACCAACGGAACCTACAGCCAAGATTTGGAATTACTGGATATAGAAATTCCGGGAACTCTTGTGAACAATTACGGGTACGGAGTCAATGCCATAAAAACGAAAAATTTTACTTGCCGGGCTGCTTCTTCTAACGGATTTGATAAAGCCATTGCATACTGCAACCGATTTCCCGTCAGTAATTTTTATGGCATAGGCAAATTGGCCGACGGGACATTCTTTTGTCACGGATATAACACGCTGGGGCAACAAATTTGCCAAAGTTTCGGTACCAGACAAGTAGATATCGGAGAAAATGCGCATGGGTACGCATTTAACTAACCGCACCTGTTTAGCCCTATCCTCAATTTTGCTATAATACCTTATATGCAAAACGCTTTAGATAGGGCTAAAAAAGTTAAAGCCATTTTAACCGATGTAGACGGCATTTTAACAGACGGAAAAGTTAATTTTTTCCTTCAAGACGGCCGGATAGAGGAATTTAAGTCTTTTCACACACAAGACGGCATTGCCGCGCTCCTGTGCCGCAAAAGCGGTATCATTTTGGGCATCATTACGGGCCGCCGTCACGAAACTACCGTCAACCGCGCGAGTGCCCTTGGTTATACGTATATTTACCAAGGCTTTTTATCTAAACTGGGCCCCTTAGAGGACGTCCTAAAGCGCGAACATTTAACCGCGGACCAAATTGCTTATATCGGCGATGATATTACCGATTTACCTTTATTAAAAGCCGTCGGCTTTGCCGCTACCGTGCCGGGAGCCGTACCGCAAGTCAAAGAGGCGGCGCACTATGTAACCACCCGCGTGGGCGGAGATGGGGCCTACCGCGAAATTATTGATTTTATTTTGAATGCCCAGGGCAAACTTACCCCGCTTATCCAAGAAGTACAAAACGGTTGGCAACTGCCCGCAAAACCCCAGTTGCAAATTATCACTTCCCAAGAAGGTCTTGCATGAAGAAAGGAAAATTTATCGTATTAGAAGGGCCGGATCGCTGTGGCAAATCCACCCAAGCCAAACTGCTGGTCAATTACCTCATTGAACAAGGCAAGGACGTGCTTTTAACGCGCGAGCCGGGCGGCACGCCCACCGCGGAACAAATCCGCCAAATCGTATTGCAACCGGGGATGAACATTACCCCCATGGCCGAGTTATTTTTGTACGAGGCTTCCCGTGCCCAACACACCGAGGAACATATTTTACCTGCCTTGGAAGCCGGCAAAACCGTCATTTGCGAACGCTACACCATGTCCACGTGCGCTTATCAGGGCTACGGCCGCGGCATTGATTTAAAAGTGATTGATAAGTTAAATAAAATCGCCACGCTGGGCCTCGTGCCGGATTTAACACTTGTATTTTTAATGTCGGATAAGTATTTCACCGAACGCGGCGAATATTTATTTTCTGACAGACTGGAACAAGAGGACCTGGCTTTCCGCCAAAAAATGCGCAAGGGGTATTTGGAAATGATTAAAAAAACCCCCAACGCTTATTTGGTAGACGCCGATAAACATATCAGCGATATTCAAGTAGAAGTGCGCCAGTTACTCAACAAACACCAAATTTAAGTATGCCGCTAGCCGATATTTTAGGCCAAGACAAAGCCATTACCTATTTAAAAACGCTCGTCAAACAAGACCGCGTGCCGGGGGCACTTTTGTTTTATGGGCCGGAAGGAATCGGTAAAGCCAAAACCGCGCTGGAATTTGCCAAAGCGCTTAACTGTTTGGACGCTGCGGCACGTGCTCAAGGCGAAGCGTGCGGCGTATGCGCTAACTGCAAAGCCATCAGCCAACATACCCATCCGGACGTCGTATTTGTGGATTTTTTGTACCAAGCCCGGCTGGAAGTGAAAAAAGAGTTTGAGTCCAATTCATACGAAGAAGAATTGGAAAAAACACTCACTAAACAACAACACATCAAAATTGACACCATCCGTAATGTTGCCGCCAAAGCCCAACAAAAATCCGTGGGCAAGGGCTACAAGGTGCTCATCATTGATGCCGCCCAAACCATGCAAGAAGAAGCCGCGAATGCACTGCTCAAATTTATTGAAGAACCTCCGCAAAAAACCGTGTGGATTTTGATTACTTCCAAACGCACCGCCATGTTGCGCACGATTTTATCACGTTGCCAGCCGCTTGCTTTTGCGCCGCTTTCCCAAGAAAATGTGGAGAAAATTTTACAAGACAATCAGTTAGAAACCGAAAATCCGTCCTTATGTGCCGCGTATAGCGCAGGTTCCGTGGGCGGTGCCTTAAAAGCGGACGAGGCCTTGTCCTTACTGCGCGAAGCGGGCTTGGGAATAAACGGATGCAGCCCAGAAGGGCCGACCGCCGTAGCGACCGGACTTTCCCGCACGCTTGCGACTGCGCGACAGGAAGCCCAAACCGTGCTGGATGTACTTTTGCAAGCCGTGCACACCGCTTGGACAAATGCCCAGGGTGAAGAAACCCAACACCGCTATGCCACCGTTTTGCAGCAATTGGAAAAATACAAACGCAGTTTAACGCGCAACGTTTCCCCCGTGCTTGTAGTGGAAACGGCCTTGTGCAGTTTGGACGGCTTAAATTTACCCTTATTTAACGGAGAACAAAATGACTAAAAAATTCTATATCACTACCCCGCTCTATTACGTCAATTCCGTGCCGCACATCGGCCACGCATATACGACCATAGCGCAAGATATATTGGCCCGTTACAAACGCCAACAAGGTTTTGATGTGCACTTTTTAACAGGCACCGATGAACACGGCGCCAACATTGAAAAAACGGCCGCCGCCAACAATGTATCCCCCAAAGCATGGGCCGATAGTGTGGCCGAGAAATATAAAGAAATGTGGAAAACGCTGAACATTTCTTACGACGATTTTATCCGCACCACCGACCCGTACCACGAGCACGTCGTGCAAGCCATTTTTGAAAAACTACTCAAAACGGGCGACATTTATTTAGGTTCGTACACGGGTAAATACTGCGTTTCGTGCGAACAGTACTATAACGACAGTGAGATTTTGGAAGGAGGTTTGTGCCCCGTACACAAACGCCCGCTGACCGAAGTACACGAAGAAACGTATTTCTTTAAACTCTCGCGCTACGAAAAACCTTTACTTAAATACTATGAAGAGCATCCGGAATTTTTAAGCCCCAAAACCCGCGCCAACGAAATCATCAATTTCGTCAAGGGTGGCTTGCAAGATTTATCCGTTACGCGCACGAAAGTGGCGTGGGGTGTGCCGGTACCGAGCAACCCCAAACACACGATTTATGTTTGGTTTGATGCGCTTATCAACTATATTTCCGGCGCGGGTTTCGGTACGCACATTTGCGACGATAAAGCCGAACACGAAGCTCAACTTCGCAAAATCGGTACAGAAAAATTTGAAGATTTATGGCCTGCCGATTTACACATGGTGGGTAAAGAAATTTTCCGTTTTCACACGGTTATTTGGCCTGCTGTTTTAATGGCTTTAAATGTACCGCTTCCCAAAAAAGTGTTTGCGCACGGTTGGTGGACGGTAGAAGGCGAAAAAATGTCCAAGACGCTGGGCAACATCGTCAATCCCGCTGAAGTAGCCGCTAAATACGGCGTGGATCCGGTGCGCGCATTTTTATTCCGCGAAGTACCTTTCGGACAAGACGGCGACTTTTCCATGGAGAGTTTCAAAAACCGCTACAATTCCGATTTGGCCAACAACATCGGCAATTTGTTATCGCGCACACTCAACATGGCTGCCAAGAACATCGGTGATTTGCCGGAAAAAATTGAGGGCGATTACAAACTGCTTGCCAAAGCCGGCGAAGTGGAAAAAATGATTGACGCCGCGTATGACGATCTGGCCTTTGATAAAGTGTTAGAACAAACTTACGGCTTTGCAAGCGATTTGAACAAACTCGTAGACGAAAAAAAGCCGTGGGAACTGGCCAAGACGGATCCCGCCGCCACCAAAGAAGTATTGCTGGAACTGGTAGCGTGCTTGCGCTACGTAGCCAAGTGGATTACGCCGTTTATGCCGACCATCGGGCCGGAAATGGCGCGCCGCTTGCAACCCGGAAAAATTGAAAAATACCCGCCGCTTTTCCCGCGGTTGGAAAAATAGAAATTATCAAAAACAACAAAAAGGCCGCCCGTTTGGGTGGCCTTTTTGTCTTGCTTATTTAATGTCAGGATGCTTGTCGCACAGATGAGAAAAACAATGGCTGCACAAAAAACACTTGACAAACCAAAAAAAAAAACAATAATAAGGTGTTGGATAAAAAATATAAGGAGCAAATGGCATGAAAAATATACAAGCATTTACACTCATTGAACTTTTGGTAGTTGTCCTCATTATCGGTATTTTAGCCGCGGTGGCTTTGCCGCAATATCAAAAAGCGGTAGAAAAATCACGCGGCACACAAGCCCTCACGTTACTTAAATCACTCGGGCAAGCGCAAGAGGCCTATTATATGGCTAACGGCACGTATGCCACCGCCTTTGAATCTTTGGATATTGATTTACCCGCTGGATGGACAAGCACTACTGTAACAGGCGGGCAAACAGATGGCCATACTAATCAACAATGGATAATCAGCATAGATGGCGGACAAGCACAATATTTGGGTAGCATTTTCTTAATCCGCCAAGCGGGGGTATACCAAGGGGCTGGATTCATATACCGGCCGGAACATATTTCGGCAGGATTGGATAAAGGAAAAAGTATCGTCTGCCTGGAATATCCGGGAAGTTTTAACAAAGGCGCAGGCGACTATTGCGTAAAGCTCTTTCGGGGAACTGTATACTCAACCACCGACACAATTCGTAAATACACGTTGCCCTAACTCAAATCAATCAGGTGCCAGTTTTGTTGGTATAATTCTTGCAGTTTCCGACGGAAAAGCGCGTGCTCGGGCTTGACCAGGCCCGGGTCTTGCGATAGAAGTTCGTCTCGGTCCTCAATGGCCTGATACAGAATAGCGCGGTCCTTAAAAATATCCCCCGCCTTAAATTCCAACTCGCCCGATTGGCGCGTACCCAAAATTTCGCCCGGTCCGCGCAGTTGCATATCGCGCTCGCCGATTTTAAATCCGTCGCGCGTAGCACAGATAATATCCACCCGCTCTTTGGCTACACTTCCCGCGTGCTCGGGCACCAGCATACAATAACTTTGGTGCTCGCCGCGGCCTACGCGTCCGCGCAATTGGTGCAAACTGGCCAGCCCAAAACGCTCGGCGTTTTCAATGACCATCACCGTCGCATTTTTGACATCAATACCTACTTCTATAACGGGCGTAGCCACTAAAATATCGGTTTTGTGTGCAGCGAAATCCGCCATAATTTGTTCTTTTTCGGCCTGCGTCATTTGGCCGTGGAGCATAGAAAGACGAAACTGCGGAAACACTTTTTTTAACTTTTCAAATTCTTCCGTTACGGCCTTGGCGGAAATTTTTTCGCTTTCTTCAATCAGCGGAAAAACGATATACGCCTGCCGCCCGTTTTGCACTTCTTCGCGCACGCGGTCGTAGGCCAGTTTGGGCGTAACGGTTTCGGTAATGATGGCTTGGCGCCCCGGCGGCAGTTCGCTAATCGTGGACACTTCCAAATCCCCGTAAAACGCAAGCGCAAGCGTGCGCGGGATAGGCGTGGCCGTCATAGTGAGCAAATCCAGTTTAGCGGTCTTCTCTTTAAGTTTACTGCGTTGTTTAACGCCAAAGCGGTGCTGCTCATCAATGACCGCCAAACGCAGGTTATGGAATTTCACGTCGTCTTGTATCACCGCGTGGGTGCCAATTAAAATATGCAAACTCCCGTCCGCTAGTTCCTTTAAAATTTTCTTGCGCGCGGCGGCCTTGGTGCTAGACGTCAACACCGCCACATTTACGTTGAGTCCCGCCAAGAGCTGCTTAAATGTAAAATAATGTTGCTCGGCCAAAATTTCCGTCGGGGCCATGAGCGCTGCCTGATAACCGTTTTCCACCGCTAGGAGCATCGCACAGAGCGCGACCACGGTTTTACCGGACCCCACATCCCCTTGTAATAAGCGGTTCATCGGGCGCACGGAACATAAATCGGAAAAAATTTCGTTGATTACTTTTTTTTGGCTATTCGTAAATTCAAAACCCAAATTTTGGCGAAACGGTGTAAGCAACGTTTTTTTAATCTCGTACGAATAATCTTTGGCTAAGATTTTCGTTTGTGTGCGTTTAATGCCCCACGCCGTAGCAAGGAGTAAAAACTCCTCGTACGCCAACCGCGCACGCGCACTTTCCAACTCGGAAAGCGAATTAGGGAAGTGAATGGCTTTTAGGGCTTGCGGTGCACTCAGTAATTTTCGTTTAGACAGTAGCGCGGGCGGCAAAATTTCCGGCTCGTGCGCCAAGGCCGACGTTTGCAGCGCCTCGTGCACAAAGAGCCGAAATTGTTTATTGGTCAGCCCTTCCGTCAGCGCATAAATAGGCGTTAGGCGCCCGGCGTGCAGTTCGGTCAGCACGTCGTCAGCGGGGTATTGTTCCTCCACCGTAATTTTGTTGCCGAAAAAATTATTTTTATTCTCGCGCCGGCCGATTACCCATACTTCGCTATTCATGCGGAAGTCTTTTTTAAGCGTACCAAACGGATCAAAATTAAACCGCCCGTACATCCGTTTTTTAAACCAGGTGCACTCAATTTGGTTACCTTTTTCATCTTCTAAAAACGCTTTAAAAATCAGCACACTGCGCGCGGGCACCGTCTGCGTGCGCAAAACGCGGCCTTTAAACACAACAAGCGAATCGGAATTATATTCATTGGGCGGCATACCTAAACGGCGGTCCTGGTACGTGCGCGGGTAGTAGTGGAGCAGATCTTCCACCGTCGCAACTTCCAGTTTATCAAACAGTTTGGCTTTGGCCGGGCCGATGCCTTTTAAGTATTGGATTTGTGTAGGCGCGTTCATATTTATTTTTATTTTACAAATAATCCGGCCTGCGATTTGCTACAATTTGAAAAAAGGAGGTTGTATGGAAACACTGGAAATTATTTCGCAAAACGTAAGCACACAACTACTTACGCTTGGAGAAACGAGTTTAAAAGTACTCATCGCCATTTCGGTGGCCTTGCTGATTATGGTGCTGGGGCTTTACATCTCGCGCTTGGTCAGTTCGTTCGTCAAGAAAATATTGGGCAAAATTGCCTTTGACGAAAAAACGTCCAAACTGGGCATCAATGAACTTTGCATGCGCTTTGGACTGGGCAAATCGCCGACGTATATTATTGCGTTTGTGCTGGCGTGGGCCGTAATTTTTTACGCGGTTGTATTAGCGGCTGAAGTGCTCCACCTGGAAGTCATCCGCAATTTGTTCACGCAATTTTTAACGTTTATCCCGACGATGTTTGTATCCGTCATTATTCTGTTTGCGGGGTTATTGTTCGGCAAACTGATGGGTAACATCATTGAAAACTCGTCTAAAGCCAACAACTTGCAAGGCGGCGTGTTTATCGGCAAAGCGTTCAATGCGTTTATCGTATTTTTCTGTGCGCTCTTGGCGGTAGAAAATTTAGGCATTGCCACGCAACTGGTCAATAACATCGTAGTCATTGTGCTGGCGTCCCTCGGGCTGGCGTTTGCCATTGGCGTAGGGCTTGGCTCCAAAACAATTGCCGAGGAATTTTTACGGGGTTTATTTAAGAAAGAGGAAAATAAATAGTCCGCTCCTCGCAAAATAAATAGTTAAGTTTTGAACAGGCACTAAATGAGCAACTCACCGCTTATTTAGTGCTTGTTTTTTATATGTAAAAGCGGCCCCAGCAAATAAAAGAGCACGGACACAACAAAAAGAGGTTCAAGACCTCTCGCCCGGCCCGACTAGGGTCTTGACAAACCAAAAAAAAAAAAAATGATAATGTGGTGTCGGTTATTTTTTAACAATCAGGAGATTTTATGAAAAACAAGCAAGCATTTACGCTTATTGAACTATTAGTAGTTGTGCTCATCATCGGTATTTTGGCAGCAGTAGCGTTGCCGCAATATAAAATTGCCGTTACCAAGGCACGCATCGCACGTTTGATGCCCATTTTACGCAACGTACGCGACGCTCAAAATGCTTACATTCTAGCCAATGGAACATGGGCTCTTACTTTCGACGAACTGGGAATAGGAGTTCCCACTCCAAACTCAATCACGCCTCCCGGGGAAAGAAATCAAGGCGAACGAGCAAACTACGACGGCTTTTTTATTTCATTACAATCTTATGACAGCATTGTTTATGCTATAACAGACCATATTCAAATTGGCATGTATACTATTGCAACTGCGGGAAGAACCTGTGCCTCGGAAAGGATGGCTATAACTAATACAAATGATTCCCATGCTAATCAAATTGTGCGCACAATGGGAGGAGTGGAAACCTCTAGTAACTCCGCTAATATTTACTACTGTTTGCCGTAATTATTTATTAAACACGTCTTTGTCGCGTAGTTTTCGATGGTAGGTAATGGCAAAACGGTGGACTTCGTCGCGAATTTCCATTAAGAGATTTAATGCCGGATCTCCGATGGGCAGTTTAATACTTTCTGCCGCGCCGGGCAAATAAATGCCCTCGTGCGTTTCGGCCAGCGCAATAAACGGGATATACATGTCCGCGCGTTCAAACGCATTCAGTGCAGCCGTAATTTGGCTTTTTCCGCCGTCTAATAAAATCAAATCGGGCGCGTGCGACGGGTCGCGCTTGATTTGGCGCAGTCGCCGGTAAACGCTTTCTTCCATCATCGTAAAATCACTCCCGCCGCGCTCGGGTAGTTTGGAGCGAATTTTGAAACGACGGTAATGCTCGTGGTTTTTCTCGCCGTTGATATAGCACACCATACAGCCCACCGCCTCGCGCCCGAATAGGTGTGAGTTATCAAACGCCTCAATGTGTGCGGGCAGTTTTTTTAGCCCGATTACTTCGGCAAGCCGTTTTAATTTATCGGTGTTTTGCATGGCGGTAGTGATTTTTTCTTCTTTAAATTTTCCCACAATAACACGCTCTTTCATATGTTCCAACGCTTGCAAAAAATTGCGGAAAACGGCCGCTTTTTCATATTCCATTTTGTCAGAATGTTTATGCATAAGTGCGGTCATTTTTTCGGTAATATCGCCAAAGTTTCCGTCTAAAAAATCCGCCATGCGGCTGGCAAGCGCGCGATAATCTTCGTATGAAATTTTCCCCGCACACGGCGCCGGGCATTGACCCGTATGATAATAAATACACGTGTTGATTTTGATAGGTGCGAGCGACTTCTCGCGCGAAAAACTCCATTTACACGGACGCAACGGGGCATATTTTGTTTTCCACAAGAACCGCATTAAACTTTTAACGATAGATGATTTGGGGTACGGCCCGAAATATAAGTCCTTGCCTTTAATCACACGACGCGTCAACACCAAACGCGGAAAATCTTCACTCATCGTGATTTTTAAGTACGGATAACTTTTTCCGTCTTTACCCATGGAGTTAAAAAAGGGCTGGTATTGTTTGATGAGTTTTTCTTCTAATACGAGTGCATCGCGCTCGCTATCGCACGCAATGTAATCAATTTTGGCAATAAGCGGCAGCAAACTGGGCAACTTCCACCCGCGCGAATAAAGGTTAGACTCTTGGAAATACTGCTTGACCCTATCGGATAAGTTTTTGGCTTTGCCGATATAAATAATCGTGCCCGATTTATCGCGCATGATATACACGCCGGGGCTTTTGGGTAAAATGTCAATCCGCGGATCCATAGGTATAGTATAACATTTACCGCCGGGCTAAATTCGGCTCGTTAGATTACCTTATAGTTATGACAGGCTGAAAAATTTGCTTGACAAACCCAAAAAAAAAAAACGATAATAAGGTATTAGTAAAAAACACAAAGGAGCAAACAATATGAAAAACACACAAGCATTTACGCTCATTGAACTTTTGGTAGTCGTCCTTATTATCGGTATTTTGGCGGCAGTAGCGTTGCCGCAATATCAGGTAGCCGTTACGAAGGCACGTATCGCGCGGTTGATGCCAATGCTGAAAACACTGCGCGACGCACAAGAGGTGTATTATTTAGCAAATGGTACGTTGGCCGACACCTTTGATGCATTAGACATGGATATCCCCACCCCCAACAGCATAACGGCTGTTGACACCAATTATGGTGAAATGGCCCACTACGCCGACTATTCTCTTAGACTACGTTCTACCAGTAAAATTGCGTACATAGAAACGGCCGATATTTTATTAGGGATTTATCTGCCGGGCTCGGCTGAAAATGCTTGCACTTCTAAAAAAATTGCGATCGTTGCTCAAAGTAAGAAAACAGCCAATCAAGCCATCCGCTCGCTGGGAGGGACCATATATACAACTATCAACGCCACCAATTACTACTGCGTACCTTAATCCTTGACCGATACGCGCGAAATTGACTATAATATATGTACCGATTTTTGTATAGAGGAATTATTACAAATGGCAAAATTAAAAACTGGAAGACACACTAGCGCCATCAAAGCGCAACGCCAAGCCGTTAAAAGAACATCCGCCAATAAAGGCTTAACCAAAAAAGTTCGCTTGGCCACTAAAACCGTTAAAGCGTCCGCGGCTAAAAAGTCCGCCACGCTCAAAGACGATTTGAAAAAGGCAAATTCTTGCATTGACAAGGCCGCCAAAAAGAAAGTAATCCACTGGAAAACGGCCGCTCGCAAGAAATCTCGCTTGGCCAAAGCCGCCAACAAAGCCAAATAATACGGTTTTGCGAAAGAAAAACACCCCGCTTACGCGGGGTGTTTTTTATATAGGACACAAAAAGCGGCTTTGTGCCAAGCGTTACCAATTTTTGTGGCGCCAATACATCATGACCAGCCACACCAAAATCAAACACACACCCATTAGCATCCAAAATGCATCCGGGTGGCCGGCTAATGGCAGGGCCACGTTCATGCCGTACGCACTTACCACAAGCGTGGGCACCATCATCCAAATTGTAATGACGTTTAACTTTTTAATCAGTAAGTTCAAATTGTTACTTACAATAGACGCACGCGCACCAAGCAGTTGGGCTAAAATGTTGGAGTGGATATCGGCTTGCGTCTTACACTGCATATTTTCCACAATCATATCGTCCAACATTTCCTCGTCGCGCTCCTCAAAGCCGATACGCGCCGACAAGTTGCGCATTTTCTCAAACACAAATCCGTTGGAAGTAATGGCCTCGGCATAATACACCAGACTTTTTTCCAAACTAAATAAGTTAAACAGATACGTATTGTCCATAGATTCCGTCATTTTGTCTTCAATTTCCTCGGAAATCATGTGAATAATACGCAAGTGTTCCACATAGTGCGAAATCGCGTTGTACACCAGTTTCAAAAAAATCTCTTTAATCGTGTTTACCGCCACAAAGCGTTTACCCACAAACAGCGGGATATCATCAGCCAGTACGATAATCAATTTATCCTCAAACAAAAACATACCCACTGAAGCCACTTTAAATTCCAGTTGATCCTTACCGGAATAATTTTTGGGACGTTTATAAATCATCACGATATGTTCGGGTTCAAACTCTAACCGCGGCAATTCATCGGGGTCCAAGGCGGAAGAAAGCGTATGCTCGTCAATTTGGTAGGTATCCACCAAAAAGCGTTGCTCGTCCGCCGTCGGGTTGGTATACACATACACTTGTGCTTTTTCAGCGTCCGTTTCTTGCAATTTTTTGTTTGAAATAATATATTTTTTAAGCATTTGTTCTGCTCCCAACTACAGGCCCATTTGTTTAATAATGGGTCTGTTCCATATCTTCATGTAACGGCTCAATGGCCTTTAAACGGCTCCAGAACTCGTCAATGGATTGGATACGTTCTTTCGGATCTTCTTTGAGCGCATCTTCCAATAATTTATCCAACTCTTTGGGCACATGCGGCGCCAGCTCAGACGGCGGTACAATCTTTTTGCTGGCAATATCAAACCCTTTTACCGTCCACGGCACTTGCCCCACCAAGGCCTCATACACACACAACGCGAGCGAATAAATATCAGATTGTTTGCGCATGAATCCTTTTTGTTGTTCCGGCGCCATATAGGCAGGTGTACCGGCGACCGTACGCGCCCCGGTATCCTGGTCTACGATACGTTTGGCAACGCCGAAATCCATCACCTTGGCTTTATCTTCGCCGTAAATCATGATATTGCCGGGTTTTAAATCGCAATGAATAATATCTTGCGAGTGTGCATAATGAAGCCCGCGGCACACGTGTTCAAAAATCTGTTTTACTTTAGAAAACGGCAACCGTCCGTCAATATCCAACCGGGTTTCCAAGGTTTGTCCGTCCACATATTCAAATACCAAATAAAGAGAATTTTCCGACTCAATAACCGTGTAAATTTCCACGATACACGGGTGACGTAAGAGTGCCACCATACGTGCCTCGGCCAAGAACTGTTCGCGCACATACGCGCTGCGTACCAGTTCCGGACGCACCCGTTTAATAGCCACTTTGCGTTTGAGCACTTTATCGTACGCCTCATATACTTTCCCCATACCGCCCTCGCCGATTTGGCGGATAAAATCATACTGTTCTTTTACTTCCACTTCTCGGCGGGAATAGGTGCTTTTGGAACGGCGGAAAACGTCTTCATACCGCCAATACGCATACAGCAAAATCGCCGCTACGACGATGGAAAAATACAAAATAATCCCTTTGCGCGACGGCGGCACTTGCTCCGTAGGGGTTTCCTTTTTGGGTTTAGCCGTCGTAGTTTTGGCGCTTACCTGTTCGTAAATTTTTTGCGCCAACTTAGAGGTGGGATTTAATTTCAAAGCGGTTTCCACATCCATTTTGCAACGTTCGTATTGCTCTTTCTGCAAATAGGCCCCGGCACGCAAAATGTAGGCCCGGGCATCTTGTGGAGACACCGCAATGGCTTGCGAAGCAGCATAAATAACATCATCATACTTATTAAGCCCGTCGTAAGCAATCGCTAAAACCAGGTAAAAACGGTTATCTAAAAAATTTTGCGCCGTAAGGGTGTTGACCCGTTTGATCACCTCAACAAATTGTTTATTTTTAAGTTGTTGGTTGAGCGAAGCAATTTCCGCATCGCGGGCGTCTTTATCAAATACGGGCGCGGCGGAAAAATCGGATTTGGAGGAGAAACTCCCCCCTACCAGTAGCGGGGCTTCGGAGGTTTGCGCGGCTGAGGCCGGACGAGCAGCCGATTTGGTCTGTGCTGCCGCCGAACAAACTAATACGCTAAGTACGCACGCGAACAATACCCGTTTGAATAACATATAAATATTCTAGCACAAAAAGACGTCTGGCCGGGTAAAGTTTTTAACCGGCCCAAATAATTCATATAATATAAGTATGAAAAAGCAAGCCATCGGAGTATTTGATTCGGGGCTGGGCGGTTTGACCATTTTAAATGCCTTGCGCCGCGCACTCCCCCACGAAGATTTAATTTATTTTGGCGATACGGCCAACGTTCCTTACGGTTCTAAATCCAAACAAACCGTTACCCGTTTTTCGTTAGATATTGCCCGCTTTTTAGAAAGTCAGGGCGTCAAAATGATTGTGGTGGCGTGTAACACGGCTTCGGCATTAGCACTCACAGAACTGCGTAAACAATGCCGCGTGCCTGTGTTGGGCGTCATTGAACCGGGAGCAACCAAAGCCGCTCAAACCACCCGCAACGGTCGGGTCGCGGTACTCGGTACCGAAGGAACTGTAAAAAGTAAGGCCTATCCCAAAGCCATTTTGAAAAAACGCCCGCACACACACATCATCCAACAGGCCTGCCCGCTTTTTGTGCCGCTGGTGGAAGAAAACTGGGCCAAAAAATCGGCTACCCGGCTAATCGCACAAGTGTATTTAGCGCCAGTACAAAAAAGCCAAGCCGATACAGTGATTTTAGGGTGTACGCATTATCCCGTTTTGAAAAAAGTAATTGCCGATGTACTGGGCAAACAAGTTAAACTGGTGGACTCGGCCGAAACATTAGCCGGCGCCGCTACCGAGTTTTTAAAACAACACCATCAAAACGAAACTGCCGGACGCGGGAAACTTACCGTGTACGCCAGTGATGACCCGGCCCGTTTTAAACGCCTGGCCGCGTGCCTGCTAGCGGGGAAAATCGGCACCGTCCACTTAAAAAAACTAAACGCATGACCACATATACCGACAACCGTTTACTTGCTGCCGGCCTGGTGGGAGGCACGCTCTCACGCCACCATGGAAACATGCGGGATATCACCGTGCAAAATGGCGTGTATACACAGCTAGATATCCCCCCGCAAAAAATCTTACACTTTCATCAAACTCATAGCGATACCATTGTCCCTATTTTGTCCGATGACGACGCCGCGCACGTAGCCGCCGCCCCCGAGCAAGACGCCGATGCGTGGTTGGTTACGGTTTCCGGTTGGGGCGTGGCTATTCAAACCGCCGATTGCGTACCGCTATTTTTATTTGACGAAAACGGCCGCGCGTTTGCACTCGCTCACTGCGGGTGGCGCGGCGTCGTCAATAGATTACCCTTTAAGACCGCTACCGCACTCAAAAAAACCGGCAAGTGCGGAAAAATTTTCGGCTGGCTCGGGCCACATATCCAGGTATGTTGTTTTGAAGTGCAAGAAGATGTGGCTGCGCAATTTTTACCCACCAGTTTACACCGTAAAAACGGAAAAATTTTCGTAAATTTAAATTTAGAAATTATCAGCCAACTCAAAGAAGCCGGTTTAAACCCGCTAGACATCAAAACGCCGTACTATTGTACCTGCGGAGATGAAAAGAATTTCTTCTCGTGGCGGCGCGACCATGTGCGTCAAAATTTACTTTCGTTTATTTATAAACCATAAAATGTTACAATAAATACCTATGGAACCAAGTGCAAAAATTTTACTGGCAGATGATTCACACGCCATTCGTTTTTTAGTGTCCGAGATTTTAACCAATGCCGGATTTACCGTCATTGAGGCCGAAGACGGACAAGAGGCCATTGAAAAGACGTATAAAGAAAACCCGGACCTACTTATCCTGGATTACGAAATGCCCAAAAAGAACGGGTTTGAAGTCGTGCGCGAAGTCCGCAGCCGTACAGGATATTTGCACACTCCGATTATCATTTTTACCGCCAATACGGAAAAAGACACCAAATTAGAAGGGCTCGGCATGGATATTGACGATTACCTGACTAAACCTGCCGACGAAGACGAAATCGTGGCCCGCGTCAAATTGCTCCTAAAACGCAACAAACAAAAAATGGATTGCAACCCGCTCACCCGTTTACCGGGCAATCCATCCATTCAAGCACGTGTAGAAGCGGAAATAGCGAGCAACCACCCCTTTGCGGTGTTGTATTGCGACTTAAACAATTTTAAATCGTTTAACGATAAATACGGCTTTGAAGCCGGCGACCGCGTGTTAAAACAGACTGCGGAAATTTTAGTCCGCGCCGCCCAACAGGACCCCAACGCGTTTGTGGGACACATCGGCGGGGATGATTTTATCATCGTATGCGCCTTTGACAAAGCGGAGGGTATCGCCAAAGAAATTACCACCCGCATCGATGAAGTTGCACCGTCATTTTACAATGAAGAAGACCGTACCCAAGGTTTTATGCAGGCGCGTAACCGCAAAGGCGAGTTGGAAAAATTCAATTTTTTGGCGATGGGTATTGGTATTGTACACAATACCAAACGTACGCTGGAATCATTTGCCATGGTCAGCCACATCGGTGCCGAACTGAAGTGTTTAGCCAAACAACACCCCCAAGGCAGTTACTACGTCATGGACCGGCGGGGATAAACCTAATTCAAAAAATATACATCTTCAGCGCCGTAGGATACGCTTGTATCCGGGGTTTTTTTGCCGGACAAGCTTTGGCATAAGGAAACGGCTCTCGTGTTGGCCACCTTCGCATAACACGTTATTTTCCCGGCGAACTCATTGTTACGATAGCGAGAAAATGCATAAATGGTAATATCCGGTATTTTATTATCTCTGGCATAAGCACCTTGATATTGTGCCTCTAAATAAATGCTCACTCCGTTAATACCAATCGCTCTCTTATCAGCCGTCATAGTACCCGGCAATTCAATATCCAACTCTTCCAAAGAATTTGTAAAAGTTCCGTTTGCCAAATAGTAAGCATCCTCGGCATTCATAATTCCATCCAAAGCGGGTAATATCCGCATAAACCGCGCTTTATCTACCGCTTTTTGATATTGCGGCAAGGCCACCGCCGCTAAAATACCGATGATGAGAACGACGACTAACAATTCAATCAGCGTAAATCCTTTGCTGTTTAAACGGCCTAACAAACCACTTTTCTTTTGCATACATATCCCTCCACAGGATTTTAATATACGCTTATTAAAGCAAAAAAAAAAACAAAGTCAAGCCCTTTTTTAGTTGAACAATAAAAAAATGTAAAAAATAAATTTGCTACAATACTATTATGCAAGTGAAAATAAATATAGACGGCGGTTCGCGCGGTAATCCCGGCCCGGGTGCCTCGGCGTATGTGATTTGCGATTTGCAAGGAAAAATTTTGGCGCAAGAGGGCCACTTTATGCCCCACTGCACCAACAACCAGGCCGAATATACTGCCTTAAAACTGGCTCTCATTAAATCTAAAGAACTGGGCGCGACGGAACTGTTTATTGAGTCGGACTCGTTACTGCTTGTCAAACAATTTCTGGGCGAATATAAGATTAAAAGCCCGGACCTAGCCGCACGTATGCAAGTGATTCGCCACTTGGCCGGACAGTTTACCATTCATATAAAACACGTCTTGCGCGAGTTCAACAAAGCACCCGACGCACTGGCCAACAAGGCCATGGATGCCAAAGAATCTTTGGGATTTAATCCCATTGAAAACTTGCCGGAAGATGACGAAATTTTAACCACACCTCAAACGGACAATACGGTCAACGGTGTAGAAGTCAAACCCGTTGTGCGTTCCGCAAAAACGACCAAAAAGCCGCAACCCAAGCAACCGGACTTATTTGGAAATTTCTAATTTGATACAATATAAAAGGACGGCCAGATAACCGCTCCCGTTTCAACGCACGGGAGAGGAACTTCCGGACTTCATAGGGCAGTGCGCCGCTTGAAAGGGCGGGCTGACGGGGCTAAAATCCCGTCGGACGGAAAGTGCCGCAGAAAATAAACCGCCGCAAGGTAAGGGTGAAAAGGTGCGGTAAGAGCGCACCGCGCGTTTGGCAACAAACGCGGCAAGGCAAACCCCGCACGAAGCAAGGCCAAGCCGGTTCACACGCTGCCCGCGTTCGCAACCAAGTAGGCCGCTTAGAGTAATGGTTATCCGACTCGCAAGAGTTGACAGAATCTGGGGTATCGGCCGTCCACTCATTTCGTGCCTTTTTAAAAAATAAGACAAAATCCCATAAATAACCTCCCAAAATGGTATAATAATAAGGAATAACTAAACCTATATAAAGAGGAAAAAATATGGAAAAGAACTTATCTTCGGGGGCACTCGTAAGAAACATTCAAAAAGACGTCCGCGCGGAAGCCGATATTCCCGCGGGATACGGCAAAACGGAAAGTTACCTTTTGCCCAAAGACCCTGCCTGGTTGTTTTTATTCTGGGAAATTACTGCCGGAACATTTGATTTTATCAAAGGCCAATATGGCGAAGAAACCCTCAGAAACGCCCGCACCGTAATCCGTTTACACGACGTAACGGGCGTGGCTATGTTTGACGGTAACAACTCCGTTTGCTACTACGATATGCCGGTCATTTTTGAAGCGCGCAGTTGGTACATCAACGCACCTCAATCCGGCCGCAGTTACGTAGCGGATTTGGGTTACATTACCGCAGACGGCCGTTTTATCCTGGTCTCGCGCAGTAACGCCACCGCCCTGCCGCCCGGCAGAGTGTCCGATATTATTGACGATAAATGGATGATTGTGGAAGGTGATTTCCAGAAACTCTTAAAACTTTCCGGAGCCGATTATATCGGTATGGGCGCCAGCGAACGGATGCAAGTGGTCGGCCAACGCTGGAAACTGACCGAACTTACCCCCTCCGGCGCGCCGAGTTCCTGGTCGTCTTTTACTTTGCACTTGGATAAAGTACAAGAAGACGAAGACATTTGGCTCAAAGCCGATTGCGAAATTATTATTTACGGTTCTGCCTCTAAAAATGCGATCGTCAGCATTAACGGCAAAGATATTGAACTTAAAGAAGGCAAATTCTCTATCCGCCAACACTTACCGGCGGGCAGCATTGTAGATTTGCCCATCCACGCGCGCAACGCCAAAGGTGATAAAACGCGCCACATCAACATCAAAGCATTACGCGAACAAGGGAAATAATCATGGGACAAGAAAAGGGCTATTTAGCACTCGTACTACACGCGCACTTGCCGTTTATTAAACACCCGGAATATCCGGACTTCTTGGAAGAAGACTGGTTTTATGAGGCCATGGTGGAAACGTACATTCCGTTGCTCAACGTCTTTGAGAATTTAACCGAAGAAGGCACCGATTTCCGCCTGACCATGACGCTTACCCCCCCGCTTTGCAACATGATGGAAGACCCTTTGCTCATTGAACGGTTTGCCCATTATCTAAATCAACGGGTGGAATTATCGCAAAAAGAACTCAACCGCACGCAAGGTACGGAATTTGAAGGCGTAGCACGGATGTATTTTAACAAGTTCCGCCGCTACCAAGATTTATTTGAAAACCGCTATCACCGCCACGTCTTACAGGGATTTAAAAAGTTCCAAGATATGGGCAAATTGGAAATTATCACTTGCTGTGCAACCCACGGCTATTTGCCGCTCATGGTACACAAGGAAAGTGTCAATGCTCAAATCAAAATCGCCGCGCACGATTACCGCAGCCGCTTTGGTAAAAATCCGCGCGGAATTTGGTTGGCCGAATGTGCCTACAACCCCGGCGATGATAAATTCTTGCGTGATGAAGGCATCCGTTTCTTCTTCACCGAAGCACACGGTATTTTGCACGGCACCCCGCGGCCCAAATACGGTATTTATGCCCCGGTGTATTGCCCCAATACGGGTGTGGCTGCGTTTGCACGCGATATGGAATCGGCCCAACAAGTATGGAGCGCCGAATCCGGTTACCCCGGCGACCCGCGCTACCGCGAATTTTACCGCGATTTAGGGTATGATTTGGATTACGATTATATTAAACCGTATTTACATTCCGACGGCGTACGCCGCAATATCGGTATGAAATACCATAAAATTACCGGACGTGTAGCCCTCAACCAAAAACAAGCGTACGATCCGTATGCCGCACGTGAAGTAGCCGCCGAGCACGCCGGCAACTTTATGTTCAACCGCCAAAAACAAATTGAATATTTGAGCACCATTATTGACCGCAAGCCGCTCGTTGTTTCCATGTACGATGCGGAACTCTACGGCCATTGGTGGTATGAAGGAATTGATTTCTTGGAATTCTTATTTAAGAAAATCTATTACGACCAAAACGATATCAAACTCATTACCCCCAGCGAATATTTGGAAATGTACCCGCAGAATCAAGTGGTGCAGCCGTCTATGTCGTCATGGGGCGATAAGGGCTACCACGATGTGTGGCTCAATAGCGGTAACGATTGGATTTACCGCCATTTAATCAAAGCGTCCGAGCGCATGATGGAACTAGCCAACAAGTTCCCCCATGCACAAGGACTCTTGGCCCGCGCGTTAAATCAATTAGCGCGTGAACTGGTACTCATGCAATCGTCCGACTGGGCATTCTTGATGACAACCGGTACCGCCAAAGAATATTCCACCAAACGTACCAAAGACCACGTCAAACGATTTAATGAACTGTACGAACAAATACAAGGCAACCGCATTGACGAAGGTTATTTGTATGATTTGGAACAAAAGGATTCTATCTTCCAGCAAATAGACTATAACGTCTATTCGTCCGCCTCCAAAGAAGCGGTGCTCGCCAAGTACTAATCCGTCTAATATATATACCCCGCCTTTCTTAATGAAGGGCGGGGTTTTTTATGTAGGCCTAAAGGCCTACTTTTTTTTAGGTCTTTTTTCCCTTGCATTTTTTAGCAAAATAGCGTACGCTATAGGGTATGAAAACAATTATTAAACTAAAAACAATTCTTTTACTTACATTTATCTTGGCACTTTGTGCCCCGGCGTATGCCCAACCCAAACATCCGCGCGCCAAAAAACCGAGCACGCATAGTACGACGCATAAGACGAAAAAGGCCCCGCAAAAGTCAAAATCGAACAAGCGTACTAACACTAC
>CACXER010000019.1 GCA_902766765.1 uncultured Elusimicrobium sp.
AGACGTGCGCCCAACAGGAATCGAACTTGTATCTTCAGCTCCGCAGGCTGACACTCTATCCATTGAGCTATGGGCGCGGAAATTGGTTTAATTAGTACAATTCGTTTTTTACTACCTAACTATTGTAACATTTTTTCCAAATTGTTTCAAATATATGTTTGAGCCCATGTTTTACGGACGAAGATAATAATGCGTATATGTTCCTTTATGTCCTTCAGGAGTTTCTACGTTAGGTCCACCGCCGGCGACCCCGGTACTCATACTTTGGCAAAGTTTAAGGGCTTGGGTATTGGTCGTTTTGGCAGAGCACAATTCTATTGTATCGGCAAATCGGTAAGAATAGGCGAAGGAATAATCAGAAAGGCCACAAACTACGGCTGCTGCTTGCGCACCCACAACTCTTGGCATAATGCAACAATACATATTGTTAGAGGTACCACACACGTAGTTACGGTTGGGCTGATTACGCAAATCACTAATAACGCTTCCTTCCGGCAAATCCACCGGCAACACATCAAAACTATTGGGATAATTTCCTTCTGCCAAATTATAAACCTCCGCGGCACGTACGTAGGCCCGTCCAACACTACGCAGTTTGCTGAACCGGGATTTATTGACAGCCAAATGATACTGTGGCAGCGCCACCGCAGCAAGTATACCAATGATGAGAACAACCACCAGCAATTCTATGAGCGTAAAACCACCCAACATTTTATTTTTCATAAACACCTTCATTTTCACTAGATTTGACCTACTCGTAAAGTTTAGTAAAAAAAAAAACAAAGTCAAGTCCTTTTTACACGATGAAGACAATAAAAAATGCCATCAATATATATGAATTGTATTCCAAGTTCATACTCACTGTTCAAACTGCTATAATAATTTTATGAGCGAAAATAGTACTACAGGCACTTATATTTACGATAAAAAATTAGGCAAAGTCGTCAAAATTTCCGACCGCATTCCATCTACCGCGGCCGGGGTAGCCAAATCCGAAGGACACGTCTGCAACGGTTGTTGCGGCCATTGCGCTTGCCATGACGACTAAACTTCCCGAAAAAATTTATCTTTCTCAGTCCGCCGCGCCTGCTAACAAAGACGGCACCCTTGCTTCGTGCGTGAGGGGGATAACTGCCATTTTGCGCCGTGTTTTCTTACCACATTTCTTGGCGGGGCTGGGGCTTTTTGCACTGATGGCCTACGTATCGTACCAGGCTTTTCTTTTTCCACTACCCATTTCTACCGCTTTCAAAAACACGCTCGCTGTTTTATTCTTGCTCGTTTACGGGATAGCCATTTTCAGTTATATGCTCCTGGCGGCTAGCGTCTACGCATTGCGTTTGGCATGCATCACCTGGGAAGATTTTATTGACGATACGATAGACCGTGTTCAAGCAAAAATGCTTTCGCACTTGGACTCTCTCAACGACAGTTTAGCCAAAGACCAAGCCAAAGTACTCGTGCGCGGCAGCGTGCGCGAAGTGTATGAGAATACCCGCCGCACCTCTACACTACCCCGGTGGCTCGTTACCGTTACCCTCGGCGCCCTGATGCTTGCGGTACGCGCCGTATTGACGGCCCGCGTTTTAAAACTCGCCGGAACAACGGTTAAAGTAAGCAAAATCTTCGCCGGAAAAGCAACTCTCGTGGGCGCGGTGTTTTTGAACTTACGTTTCTTCTCCACCCTTTTATTAGGAACTATCTACCTCATCGGTGGCGCGGTGTTATTCATAAATATAGCGTTGGTTTGGGGCTGGTAGTTTACTATAATAAAAGTATGCGGAAATTACTTCTTATCTTTTTAACATTACTTTGCACGAACGGGCTGTGGGCCCTTACCGGACAAGCACTCCTTGCCAAAGCCAAGACGGAGCGCGATCCGCAAGCCCAAATTAAACTCTTAAATAAAGCCATAGATAAATCGCCCAAACTAGCCGATGCCTACCACTACCGCGCCGATGCCTACCGCACACTCGGACGTCATAAACAAGCGTTGGACGATTACTCCCGCACCATTAAATTACGCCCAAAAGATCCTTTCCGTTATTATGCGCGCGCGCTCCTTTATATGGATATGCAACGCTGGACGTTGGCACTAACGGATCTAAACACCGCTATAGAACTCAAACCGGCGTATAAAAAATTCTATCTGGCCCGCGCGCGCGTTTATCAACAACTGGGCAAATACGAGCAAGCCGTCGCCGATTACGAAAAAGGCCGCCGCGCCGCCGCTAAAACCGATTCCGTCCTGGAAATTATGCCCTCTTACATTGGTGCCTACCGATACGACAAAGCATTACGGTTATTAGATGCGTCCCCGCAAACTGACACGGCTGCCGCACATTACTGGCGCGGGCGTATTCACTGGGGACGCAACGAAGCCGACGAGGCCGTTTCCAGTTTTAGTAAATCCATCAACCGCGATGAAACATTTGTTCCGGCCTATAAATACCGGGCCAATGCCTTTAAAGAAATGGGGGAATTGGAAGCCGCTTTGGCAGATTATACCATCCTCATTTCGCTAGAACCGGAAGCCATTTTCTATAACCGCCGTGGGCTTATTTACGAGGACTTAGGTCTTTTTAATCAAGCGGAAGAAGATTATTCCCACGCCATTGAATTAAACCCCAAATGGGCCATTGCTTACAACAACCGCGGTTATGTACGCTTGCGTCTGAAAGACTGGGAAAACGCCAAAAAAGACTTAAAAACCGCTGTCTCATTAGATGATGCTGCCGCTACGCCTTATATCAATTTAGCGGGGGCCTATTGGTTACATAAAAAGGACCGCAAGCAAGCGTATGCGAATTTGGATAACGCACTCAAACGCAATTTCAAAGATGTAGAATCGTTATATAAAGAAGATCAAAAAGGTTGGCTGTTTAAAGGGCTCAATCAAACATCTCAATTCCGCGCGTTACTTTACAAGTAGATTATGCAACAATCTCGTTATTCGCTATTCATTCAGAACTTTGTGCAAGATGCACTGTTATTTCTGTTCATTTTGGTCGTATTGTCCGTTTTTCGGGCAGCGTTTTTAATTACGTTTGCCGATTCATTAGCCCCCAATACTCCGTGGTCGGATATTTGGCTGACGATGTGGTACGGTCTGCGTATCAGTTTAAAAACCACCGGAGCGTGCATTCTCCCGGCGTTTGTATTCGGCACCGTCCTGACAAGTGCGTGGCCGAAGTGGAACGGGATAAAATTCCGCTTTGGCTGGGCGTGTTTTGTACTGCTCGTGCTATCTGTTTTATTTCAAATGCGTATTCCGTATTATCATGAATTTCACAGTGCGTTCAGCCCGTTTATTTTCAATACATTTCACGATGACGTCGGCGCAATTATCAGCACGTCCATAGAACAATACCATGCCATCGGACGTATGTTTGCGGCCTTGGTAATCGCCGGGCTGTGGTGCGTACTACTGCACTTGTGGTTCAAACTTACGCCGCGCCTGGCCCGCCCGTTACTGAGTGTACGCCGCCCGTGGATAGTGGTTACTATCATTTGCTTATTACTTCCGCCGTTTGCCCTGTTTGTGCGTGAGGGGGGGGCGTTTTCCTACTATCGGTCTATCTATTGGAAAAACTCCGCACGGCTCAACCAGCACCTGCTCAACGAAGCCGTGTTAGATGATATCCAAGCGCTGTACCGTGCCAAAAGTATTTATAAAAAATGAGGCACAGCGCTACCAAAGTCAACGCGCAAGATGCCCGTGCCGCGGCGGCACGTCTATCGGGCCAACCCACCTATACCGCCGATGATTTACTGCCGCTGCTGACCCAGACGGCCCAAGGTATACGGGGGGAAAAACCGCAACATATTTTTGTAATCGTAGCCGAAACGTATATGTTATGGCCGTTATTAGATAACTACAAACAATATCCGCTGGCGCAAGGAATGCGCCGTTTGATAGCGCGGCCCGATGCGGTATTTGTGAAAAATTTTCTGCCCGCTTCCAACGGAACGATGTTCGGTCTTACGTCGGTATTACTGGGCATACCGGAACTCAATTTACAAGCGGCCAACCGCCCAACCGCTCAAGAACCGTATGAAACGGCGTTGTCCGTCCAACTGCGTAAGTTAGGGTATAAAACGCGGTTTTTCTACGGGGGGTTTGCCTCCTGGGAAAATGTAGGACAGTTTATCAAAAACCAGCAAATAGACGAAAGTTTTTACGCGACTGATTTCGGCGCCAAAGGCGGCGTATGGGGCGTGCCCGACCGGGAATTTCTAGCCGGAATTCCGCAACACCTGGGGCCGGAGCCGTCTTTCAATTTAATTTTAACCAGTTCCAACCACCCACCCTATAAAGTAGACACCACCCGCGAGCCCGATTTGCCGACGATAGCGGATTTTGAAAAGATGTTACCCGCCCAAACCTCGGAACGGGATTTAGTTGCCGCGCGGATGTGGCATTTTGCGTATGCCGATAAGTACTTGGCAGAATTTGTGGAAAGTCTGCAACAAAAATATCCCAACAGTCTATTTGTAATTACCGGTGACCACGCCGATCGCTGGACGATGACCCCTTCCCCGACGGATTATGAACGCGTGGCCGTACCGCTCGTCCTCGTTGGGCCGCAAGTAAAAGGGAAACGCCTGCCCACCAATAATGCTGCCGGGCATTTGGACGTGGCGGCCACGGTATTGGAACTTGTTTTACCCAAAGGCAGTACGTATTATGCGTTTGGCGAAAATATTTTTGCGCCGCGTTTTAACACACCTATCGGATTATCGGCTTATCATTGGATTACCTCACGGGAACTTGGCCGCGTAAGTGAGGACCGCACCGAATTATTACCCGGCGAAACAACCCCGCTTACAAACGCTCAGCGCGAGGAAGTATTGGCCCACGTCAAAGACTTACAAACCATTACCGCCTGGCGCGTGTTAAAGGGCCCACAATTAGACAAATAATAAAGCCCCCAAAAGGGGGCTTTTTATTTCTTAACAGTATAACCCTAATTATTCGTACCGTAAGGCATCAATGGGGGTAAGTTTGGACGCTTTATACGCCGGATAAAAGCCGAAGAAAACGCCGGTTGCCGCCGAAAACCCGGCTGACACCAGCACCGCCCAGACACTTAAACTGGTCTGTAAGGACATATATTTAGATACCAGGAACGTAACACCCACACCCAAAATAATCCCGACCAGCCCGCCCATGCACGAGAGCGTAACGGCTTCGCCTAAAAATTGCATACGGATATTCCAACTCGTCGCCCCGATAGCCATACGGATACCGATTTCGCGCGTACGTTCGGTCACGGACACGAGCATAATGTTCATAACCCCAATACCGCCCACCAAAAGCGAAATCGCACCGATCACACCTAAGAACAAACTAATTGTACTGGCCGTGCTTTTGGCTTGTTCCACAAACGAGGCCATGTCGTCCAGTTGGAAATCATCCTTGCCAAGCGGGTGGATCCGGTGGGTGTTGCGCACCGTGTTAGAGATGTCCACCTTCATATTTTCAATTTGGTCAAAATCAGCCACTTTGATAACCACGCGGTCCAGCGCGCGGCGGTTCGTATTGCCGCCAAAACCGCCCGTACTCATCTTTACTTTTCCCGTCGTGTACGGGATCAGTGCGCCTTCGTCAATGTTAAATCCAAAACCGCTGGATCCCGTCTTTTTCGTCACACCCACCACCACAAACGGGATATTATCTAACACCACCGTTTTGTTGAGCGGGTCCACATCGCCGAAAATCGTTTGGGCCGACGTCGCCCCAATGACCATCACTTGTGCATAGTTATCAATTTCGCGCTCGGTAAATTCGCGCCCGCGATCTACCTTCCAATCATACGCCTTAAAAATATCCGTATCGGTAGCAAGTACACTTAAACCGACACTTGTATTTTTGTATTTTACTTCAAAACTTTTTTGGATATACGGCGCCGCCGCGTCCACGCCCGGCACTTCCCGGATAGCGCGTACGTCGTCCATGGTTACGTCTTTAGGCGAAGAAATACTGGCATCCAAATCCCACGGTTGGCGCAGGAAAAGGATGTTTGTACCCATATTGGAAAAGCGATCCGTAATGCTTTTTTTGGTGGCCGATCCGACGGCGAGCACGGTAATTACCGCCGACACCCCGATAATAATACCTAAACTGGTCAGCGCGGCACGCATTTTGTTGGCAAAAATGGCCTTCAACGAAATCTTAAAAATCGCTACGAAAGAATCCCACATATTATTTCACCTCGTCGCTGATTTTCTGCCCATCTTTAAACTTGATAAGCCGCGAAGCATATTCGGCAATATCCGGCTCGTGCGTAATCAAAATGACGGTTTTGCCCATTTCTTTATTGAGCCGCGTAAACAGTTCCATCACTTCAATACTCATTTTGGTATCCAGGTTCCCCGTCGGCTCATCGGCAAAGATAATGGGGGCATCACACACCAAACTGCGCGCAATCGCCACACGTTGTTGCTGTCCACCGGAAAGTTGATTCGGTAAGTGAAACGCACGCTGTTCCAGCCCCACGGCTTTGAGCGCCTCCATGGCTTTTTCGCGCCGTTCGCGCGCGGGCGTATGATTATAAATCATCGGAAGTTCCACATTTTCCACCGCAGTCGTGCGTTTGATGAGATTGAACCCCTGGAATACAAACCCGATTTTGCGGTTTCTCACACCGGCCAGTTTGGATAAATTGGTAGCGGTTACGTCAATGCCGTCTAACATATAGGACCCGCTCGTCGGTTTATCCAGACACCCTAAAATGTTCATAAAGGTTGATTTTCCGGAACCCGACGGCCCCATTACGGCCACAAACTCGCCTTTTTCAATAGATACGCTTACTCCGTTAAGCGCGCGCACTTCTACGTCGCCGAGTTTGTAAATTTTGTATAAGTCCCGCGTATCAATTAGCGCCATACGCGCCTCCTTAGCGGCGTCGGTTACCGCCACCCATCCGGGGCGGTGCGCCAAAAGTGGCTCCCGGCGTGGCTTTTAAATTATTTTCGCCCACGATAACACGGTCGCCTTCTTGGATATCCCCGGAAACAATTTCCGTATTTTTCGCCGCAATAATACCGATAGTTACATCCACCCGCTCGGGCGCTTGGCCGCGTGCGGCTTTCCACACGCCGGTATTTTCATACGTTTTCCGATTGGTAGAGGGGGAGAAACGCAAGGCCTCATTGGGTACGAGCAACACATCTTTTTTGTCTTGCGTAAAAATAGTCATCGTAGCCGTCATGCCCGGTTTCAAACGCAAATCTTCGTTGGCTACATCTACGATTACCGTGTAAGAAGTACTGCTGCTTGAAGCGGAAGACGATGTATCCACATAATTGGTACGCACTTGGCGCACCACGCCTTTAAACTTTTCGCCTACGTAACCGTCCAATGTAAATTCGGCATTTTGGCCGGCATGAATTTTGACGATGTCCGCTTCGGATACTTTGGCCTCAATTTGCATTTTGGTTAAATCCTGCGCCACCACAAACAACTCCGGCGTGGAAAAGCCTGCCGTAATTGTTTGGCCCTCGCTTACTTTACGCGTTAAAACTACGCCGTCAATGGGGGAAACAATTTTTGTGTTAGACAAATTCTTTTCCGCCGTGTCCACATTGGATTGTGCCCGCACCACGCTGGCTTGTGCGGAGTTTAAAGCGCTTTTGGCATTGGCGTAGGAAAGTTCGTGTTCTTCCAAATTCACTTTAGAAACGTAATTTTTGTCATACAACGCCTGATAACGCTCGTAATTTTTCTTAGCCAAGCGGTAGGACACTTCGGCAGATCCCAGGTTTTCCTTAGCCGAGGCCAAACTCGCCCGCGCCTCAGCCAGTTGGGCCAAAATTTGCGTTTGGTCAATGACCGCCATTAAATCGCCTTTTTTGACTTCGCTGTTATAATCTACATAAATTTTCAAAATCTCACCGGATACAAGAGCGCCGACTTGGGTAGTATTGACGGGATTGATCGGGCCGGAGGCCTCCACCATGTCCACAATATCTCCCCGTTTCACCGGAGCCATACGAAATTGCGGCATCGGACGGCTGTGGATAAAGCAACCCTTTAAGAACCACGCCGCGCACAAAAGCACGACTAAAACGATGATTTTTTTCCAGCGGCTCATCGCCCAAAATTTATGCCAAATGCCGGCACAAATATCTTTTAATTTCAGAAGTAATTGTTTCATAATCAGTTCATCCCCATGGCTTGTTTCAAATCGGCTATGGCCGACGCATAATCATACCGCGCAGTCAGTAAACTTAGTTCCGCGTCCGTATAGGCCACTTCCGCATCTTTGAGTTCAATACTATCTCCGATGCCTTCGTTGTAGCGGCCTTGGGCCAATTCTAAATTTTCCTTGGCCTTTTCCACATTGAGTTCGGCTATCGGTACGCTTTCGCCCGCTTCTTGCATGGCAATATACGCGCGTTGCACTTCCAAAAATACATCATTGAGCAAACTGCGGTTAGAATTATTTATTTTCTCTAAATTCAGCCGCGCTTGTTTAACGCTGTTATACGTTTTAAACGCACTGAAAATAGGTACATCTATGGAAAGCATTAGTTTTGTTTCTTCGTTATCTAACCGCAAATCGTCGCTATATTTATTAAATCCGGCCGAAAACGATAACGTCGGTAAATACCCCGCTTTGGCCTGGTTGACCCGGATTTGTCCGATTTTGGCACTCGTATGGGAAGATTCCACATCGGGGCGGTTTTCGTACGCGGTTTTAACGGCTTCATCAAACGACATATCTATTTTTTCTACAGTTTCCACTTGGGCAATCTGCAGTTGCTTAGGCGTTGTGATACCAAGCGTATTGGCCAAATTGGCCGAGGCCGTTTTGACGAGGTTCTGCGCCCGGATTAAACGCAGTTTTTCATTATTTAAATTTACTTCGGCCGTCGTAACATCTACTTTGGGGCGTAACCCTTGTTTGTAGAACTCAGCGGCGCGGTCATATTGCTCTTGGTATAAATCGCGCGATTTCTGACGAATATCCACCGCACGGATAGCAGAAGCGAGTGTATAATATGCTTTTTTTACATTGCGGGAAATCAAACTGACCTGATTTCGCAGTTCCAGTTCCGCTTGCGAAAGTTGCAATTTGCTGATATTCACCGCACGCACTTTATCGGTAAACCCGGAAATGGCTAATTGTGCTTGCGCTTGTGCATTGTGTGAGCCGTGATCGGTGGTGGGTTGCCCGGCAGGATTAGACACCGTGTACCCTTGCGAGGCCCCGGCTTTGACCGTCGGCAAGAATTCGCCGCGGGCTAAATTCACTTGCACTTGCGCCTCTTGCAACGCTAAATTCGCACTTACCGCTTTGGGGCTGTTGGCAAGCGCAATGCGGATACAATCGTCTATCGTCAGGGTACCCGCGAGCATAGCATCAATCTCTTCGGCCTTGGCCGGTGTAATACGCAAAGGATCTTTGTCTGTTTCAGTAGCATCTTGCGCGTATAACCCGGATGAGTACAACAAATCATCGGCCGCATACGCAAGTAGCGGACAAATTAAAAAAGCAACAAAAAGTAAGTTAAATTTCTTCATAATATCATTATATAAATTTCACGGTTTAATCTGTTTTTGATTTTGTACTACCTATATAAGGAACACCCGGGCACCCCGTTTTATTGCATCAAAATACAGAGGCGTTGAAACCCTCTCAAAAAAAATTATAGAATGTCCGTGGAGAGCACAAAAAGGAGAAAAACTTCATGAAGGACAAACAAGCATTTACCCTCATTGAACTGTTAGTGGTCGTACTTATCATTGGGATTTTAGCAAGCGTGGCACTTCCGCAATATCAAAAAGCCGTGGAAAAAAGCAAAGCCACCCAAGCACTAACCTTACTCAAATCGGTAGGCCAAGCGGCACTTACCTATCAGTTAGCCAACGGAGAATATCCGTCCAGTTTTGACGAACTTGCTATTGAAATCCCTTGGACAGGGACAACCTCTTGGTATAGTTCGTGTCTAGACACACGATCCAATAACGACTGGTCCTTGCAAATGTACAAAACAATGAATACGGGCGCTTTACTCCTTTACGCCGGAAGATTAACCGGGCCTTATAAAGGGGGTGGTTTTGTTTTTGTGGTCAGCCCCGGGGAAGGAACTTTGTACGCAAACGAAGTCCAACAATTTCTGTGTGCGGAACGGATCAGTGGCGGTGTAACATTTGGGGGTACTGCCGGAAGTTATTGTAAATTATTTAATGCCACCCAACTAACTTCGCACGGAGAGACGTTCCGCTCTTATAGAATGCCTTAGGAAGTTATAGTTGCTCGCACAAAATTGTATAATATGGGTAGGATACCCCCATCGGTATGACCACTACGAAGACCAATTCCCCGTTTTTCCGCGCCGATATTTTTAATACCCTACGGGCCGTTGCCATGTTGTGCGTGTTTACCATGCACGCCCATTTAGTTATCGTCTCCTACGCACCGCCGGGGCTCCATACCCCTTTCTTTTTACATACTCCGGCTTGGGCCGCCATGTGGATGCTGTTTGGCCTCTCGGGATTTTTAATTGGGGCACACTTCTATAAGGGAAAATATGACACTCCAAAACAAATCCGGTCCTTTTTAGTTCAGCGCTTCTTGCGGGTGGGAATTCCTTATTTTGCTTTTTTACTATTGGGCGTTTTATGTATTCACTTTACAAGTGCAATTTCTCTGAAATCCACGTGGATCCGTATTCTTACATTTACCTATAACGGACGGCCCGCCGTAAGCGGGCTGGGTGCCATGTGGTTTATTTCCACTATTATGCAACTTTACGTCGTTGCGCCTTTTATGTACCATGGAATAATCAAAAAATTATCCGCTAAATCCACCCAGGTTTTTATGTTCATACTGCTGTTGGCAGGATTGCTCTTGCGGGAAGTACTAAAATATACACACGCGGATTGGTATATTTGGGTATACACTTTTTCTCCGTTACAATGGGACCTGTTTTTTGTACCGTTTATGGCATATACACTACCCAACCCACTAACGGATTCCGCCAAAAACAAATTAAAACCGTTGTTGTTACTGGCAGGATGTTGCATACTGGTAATATGCGGCAAATTTCTACTGCTTTACCGCTACGAATGGCCTACTGTATTTACTATCCTTATGGCCCTACTCTGTTGGTTGTATAAAGATACTTTAAAAAATGAAAAAGCGCCCGTCAGATTATCGGCACATACTATTCGTTGCCAACCGTTTTGCCTACTTGAAGGATTTGCCCTCATCTCATACAGTTTTTATTTATGGCACTCGGTTATATTAACACTATTACCGTCTATCATCCGGCAATATCACCTGACATTTTCCTACTGGGTCTATTTAGCAATTACCGTAGGAGGCGGTTTTGTATTGTGTACACTTGTAGCATGGGGTATGTGGTTTTTCGTGGAACGCCCCACCGATATATGGCGCAAACAGTTAAGGGCCTCTTAAAACATATCAAACTGATTTTGATAGAATATATATATGCTTAAACCTATTATCCTGCTGTGTATCGCTAACCTATTTATGACCGTTGCCTGGTACGGCCACCTCAAATTCAAAAGCGCGTCGTTGTGGTTTGTGATCGTAGCCAGTTGGGCCATCGCTTTCATTGAATATTGCTTTCAAGTGCCCGCCAACCGTATCGGCCACGAATATTTTACCGTTACCCAGTTAAAAGTGATGCAAGAGGTTATCACGCTGATCGTTTTTGCCGGATTTTCCGCTATTTATTTTAAGGAAAGTTTTAAATGGAACCACTTCGTCGGCTTTCTCTGCTTAGTGGCGGCGGTATTTTTTGTATTTAAAAAGTGGTAAATGAAAGGATAAACTATGAAAAACAAACACAGATTATTTATCAAAATGGCAGAACTCGTGGAGCAACAATCCACCTGTGCCCGTCTGCAAGTAGGCGCGGTACTCGTCAAAGAAAACCGCGTCATCAGCATTGGTTTTAACGGCACGGCGTCGGGCCAGCAACATTGTGAGGACTATTTTAAAGAACTTTACGAAAAAGAATATAAGAACGAATTTCCCACGTTAGCCGACTTTATGGCCAGCCGTACCTTTTACGATATGCATGGCAAATTTTCTATTGATAACGAACTGCACGCCGAACAAAACGCCATTTCCTTTGCCGCCAAAAACGGTATTGCCACCCAGGGGGGGACGATTTATGTTACCTGGTCGCCGTGCGTGCATTGTGCCAAAGTAATCGTCAGCGCGGGCATCAAAAAAGTGTTCTTTAAAAACTTGTATGACCGCAGTCAGGAAGGTATTTATTTCCTGCGCAAAAACGGCATTGAGTGCCGCCAACTTACGGAGGAAGATTTAGACGGTAGTGTGCACACGCTCTAAATTTACTATAATATAAGTATGAATAAACAAACTACCGCTCCGGTGGAAAATAAAGATTTTTTGACGGACGTCTTCAATAAATTCGTCCCGTTTTGTAAGCAAAACCGCAAGCAAGTGCTTGCCACGTTGGTTGTTATTATTGCTATTATTACAGGGATTTGCCTGTACGTAAATCATTGTAAACAACTTACCGAAAATTCCTGGGCCGCCTATTACACCGCCCAAATGACATTGATGCGCGAAGGCCAAGAGGCCGGATTTGCCAAACTGGACGAAGTTTCCGCCCAATATAAAGGTACCCCGGCGGCAGAATATGCCCAACTGTTAAAAGGCGACGTGCTTTACTCGCAAGAAAACTTTGCCCAAGCCGCTAATGTATATAAGGAACTTGTGAATTCGTCCAACGAAACGGTCCGCACGGTAGCGGCACTTTCGCGAGCGGCCGCATTGCAAGCCACTAAGGATTATAGCGGTTCTATTACCGTAGCCAAAGATTTTATTGAGAAAAATTCCAAGAGTTTTGCTCTGCCGCAAGCGTATTTAACGCTGGCACTCAGCCAAGAACTCGCCGGACAAAAAGACCAAGCCGTAACATCTTACAAATACTTGCTGGAAAACTACACCAAAACGTATTTTGGCACATTCGCCAAAGATAAACTCACACAATTGCAGAAGTAGAAATCAACAAACACCCGTTTACGCCGCTTACGCAGGGCTAAACGGGTGTATTTTCGTTAGTAAATAATAAGGAAAAAGTATGAAAAAATTAGTAACAATGATGTGCTCCCTGCTGATGGCCCAC
>CACXER010000020.1 GCA_902766765.1 uncultured Elusimicrobium sp.
AAAACCGTTTATAAGTTAGACGCGTTCTATACTCGTACCCGCAGTTTGTACACGATTCATAACATTGCTTATCAAGGGCATTATCCGTATTCTTCTTTCCGTAAGGCCGGTTTCCATCCGGTGGATTATACGCCGGAAAAATTTGAATATTATGGCGGGATCAGTTTCTTAAAGAGCGGTATCGTGTTTGCCGATAATATCAATACGGTCAGCCCCAACTATGCGCACGAAGTCCAAAAAGATAGTGCAATGGGTTTTGGTTTAGAAGGACTTTTACGTAGCCGCAGTGATCATTTCTGCGGGATCGTCAACGGTATTGATACCGAGGTGTGGGATCCGGAATTGGACCCGGTATTACCGCTGGGATATGACGCCGCTGAAGTGGTGGAAGGGAAAGCCGCGGCTAAACAAGCCCTGTGCCAACAGTGTAAATTATCACTGGAGCCGGAAAAACCGCTTATCGGAATTGTGTCGCGCTTAGATTATCAAAAAGGATTGGACCTCGTGGTTGATTTGATTGAAAAATACAAAAACCGCGCTCAATTTGTCATCTTGGGTACCGGAGACCCCATGTTGGAAAAAGCATTCCAAGGGTTGGCACGTAACAATGCGGGCCAAGTCAGTTATCATGGCCGGTTAGATGAGGAACTGGCACACCGGATTTATGCCGGGGCCGACTTATTCCTAATGCCTTCGCGCTTTGAACCGTGTGGACTTTCACAACTTATTGCGATGAAATACGGTACGCTTCCCATTGTTTCACGCGTGGGCGGCCTGGCCGATACCGTAAGGGGTTATAACGGCAAAAACGAAGAAACCGCTACCGGATTTTTCATTGAACCGTTTAATGCAAAGGGTTTGAATCAAACGTTGGAAAAAGCCTTGGCGGTATTTGCCGATAAAAAACTCTGGTTGCGCCTGATTCGTAATGCGATGCGGCAAGATTTATCGTGGGATAAATCGGCCCGAACGTATTTGGAATTATATCGCAAAACCATTGCCTAAACTTATGAGTAAAAATAGTATGCGCCTGGTCCGGCTGGTGATATTGACGGGATTGTTATGGTTTCCCGTGATGTCTTTTTCCGCGCCGGTTAAAAACCTGATTTGGATTATTTCCGACGGAACAGGACCGGAAATTATGGGGCTTCTGATGCAAGGGGCCCGTGCCGGCGCGTTGGCCGATTATCCGCAAAAAACTACTGCGCTAGAACAGTTATTGCAAGACGGCGAACAGGGATTATTTTTTCATCATACGTACGGTTCGGTGGTGACCGATTCGGCGGCTGCGGCTACGCAAATGGCCACAGGCGTCTGGACGTTACCGGACCGGGTGGGGGTGGATTTCCAAGGGAACTCCGTGCCTACGTTATTAGAAATGGCTCAACAAAAAGGTAAGGCCATTGGCATTATTTCCGATGCGTATGTAACCGACGCCACTCCGGCCGGATTTACGGCTCATGTCTTTAGCCGCCGTCAGAAAATGGAAATTGCGCGGCAACAACTTGCGCTGGCTCCGGAGGTAATTTTAGGGGGCGGAAAAAAATATTTTTCCACCGGGGAAAATAAAAACCTACTGGCCCAGGCCCGTGCGCAAGGGTATCAACTCCCTAAAAATAAAAAAGCGTTGCAAAAAATTCACTCGGGCAAAGTGTTGGGGTTATTTTCCGATACCAACTTGCCCATGGCGATAGAGATGTATCAACATCCTGCCGTGCCTACTCTAGCGGAAATGACCGGCCAAGCGCTGGATATTTTAGCACAAGATCCCGAGGGATTTATTTTGATAGCCGAAGCCGGAAAAGTGGATTGGGCCGCCCATGCCAACGATGCCGGTAGTACGCTCGCCGAACTTAAAGTGCTGGATAAAACGATAGCCGTGGCGCGGGATTTCGCCGATAAACACCCCGGGACGTTGGTGTATGTCAATTCGGATCACGATACCGGGTTGGGATCATTTACTTACCAGGTATTAAATCCGCAAGGGGTGGCCCGCAAGACTCAAGAAGGGGAAGTATTGTATGACGGTAATACCTTTTATGCCTCTTTTGATACGTTTGCCAAACTGGAAAAACAACGTCGTTGTTTGTACTATTTGGAAGAAGAACTTAAAAAATTACCGCCGGAAAAATTGACGCCTGCGTTGGTGGAAAAGAAATTACGCGCGGCGCTGGGTTATCCGGTGGATATTTCCGATTTTGAAAACTTGCAAGATGTGCCCGGTATTTTTAAGCAGTTAAATGATTCGTACGCTATTGTGTGGGCCACGCAAACCCACTCATCGGCTCCGCTAGTCGGTGTAGCCTATGGCCCGGGACAGGAAGTATTTAAAGGTGTGTATCACAATACCGATATTTTACCTAAACTCAAAAAAGTATTAGGTTGGAGTGAGGAGTAATATGGCTAGTCCGTTCGCTGAAGAAAAAACGAAAGAATCTAAACCGCAACGTCATCTTTTTCATTTACACCGGCGGCTGTTTTTGCTCGTGCTGGCGGTGGCTATTTTGTGGCAGGCGCTTCTCTTGATAGATACACGGCTCAACCAATATTATGAAGCCTTGGAAAGTTCATTTAAGATTATTTTAACCATAGACGGAAAAACCGATAATGCCGTGTTGGCTCAAATCGGTGAAACGCTCAACCAGAAGAAAGAT
Source organism: uncultured Elusimicrobium sp. (assembly GCA_902766765.1). Taxonomy (GTDB): domain Bacteria; phylum Elusimicrobiota; class Elusimicrobia; order Elusimicrobiales; family Elusimicrobiaceae; genus Avelusimicrobium. The sequence continues at coordinate 2,655 of CACXER010000020.1, forward strand.
ATTGCCGCGGTTAAATTGTATTCTTCGCAGGATGGATTAGAGGTGGTGCGTAAGCAAAATCCGCAATTGGCTCAGTCGTTACTATTGTTAGGTCGCAATAAGATGCCGGCCTACTTTGAATTACATCTTACTCCGCCGGCGGTGCGTAATGTGTCGGCTTTACTGGATAATTTGACAACAGAGTATAAGGGGCTTACTCCTCATTACAACGCCCAACATGCGCAACTGGTGTTTATTACCGGGTTGTGCGTCAAAATGTTACGTATGGCGATGTTGCTGGCGGTGCTTACTTTTCTGGCTTTTATGTTTTTGGTGGAGGCCTACCCGAGCCGGAAAAATAGTTCCCACTTTGTCAGCGGGATGTTTTCCGGCGTGATGGCTGCCTTGTGTGCCTTTGCCTTTTTTGCAATCCTTATTTATCCGACCGGATTTTTAAGTGATACCATACGGTTTTTTACCACGCCCGCTCGCCAGGTGCTCCTGGTAGTTTTTTGTGGGTTATTAGGATGGACATTATCTAAATGGCAAAAATTTTAGCGTGTTTGTTAGCGGTAATGTGGAGCGCAAGTGCCTTATGGGCCGGAAACGATGCCGCCGCCCACAAGCGCGAGATTGAGCGGCTTAAACAAGAGGCCGCCCAAAAGGAAAGCGAACTCAAAAAATACCGCGAACAGGAAAAACAAATTTCTCAGGAAATGACCGCTTTGGAAAATAAAAAGGCTTTGGCTCAGCAACGTAAAAATAAAGTGGAGTCAGACATTTCGGTGTTGGAGCAAAACTTGCTGTCTGTGGAAGAAAAACGGGCCGCCCTAGAGCGCAGTATTCCCATGTGGCAAGGCGTATCCGCCGCGGAGTTGGAGGCGTATTATTTTACGCCGGATTGTCCGCTTTGTGTCAACGGATATAGTTTAGAACAAGACATCTTTTTGGATCGCATGCTTACACACAAAACGGCCTTTACTGCGGCGTTAGAAGCGGCTAACAAAGAAGCCAAGGAACGTATTTACACATTTGAACAACGTAACAAAAAATTATTGGCGCAGAGTTCGCGCATAGAAGAAGAACAACACATTATTTCACAATCTTTTAATAAGAAAAAACAAGATTTAGATGTAACCAAACGCAAAGTAGCCGCCGTGCGCAAAGAAATCAATGAGTTAAATAAATCCGCTGCGGCCTTGAATGATTTGTTAGCATCGTTTGAACGGAAACGTAAAGCGGCCGCCAAGCAAGTGGCTTCTGCTAAGCCGGCCGCGGGCCCGCAGATCAATGCGGCGCCGAACAGTTTGCCGTGGCCGCTACCGGGTAAAGTGATTAGCAAATTTGGTAAAGAATACCGCGCTGATCTAAATACGTGGATTTTCCGCGACGGTATTAAAATTGCCGCTCGCCCCGGGGCTCCGGTGCGTAGTGTAGAGGAAGGAAGTGTTATTTACGCCGGACCGTTCCGTTCTTATGGCAACGTGGTCATTGTGGATCACTCCAAAGGATTTTTTACCATTTACGGTTTCCTGCGGGAAATCCAAGTGGCAGTGGGCGATAAACTTGCCCGTCAAGGTGTTCTCGGTACGGCAGGCCAAGATACTCAGGCCTCATCCGGAACCGGGCAAAGTGCCGTTTATTTTGAAATTCGCCAAGGTACGGCGGCCGTAGATCCGCTACTTTGGTTAGAGTGAGAGGAATTATGAAAGATAAAAAATTAAACCGTTATGCATTAGTTGCCGCTGTTGTCTTTTTTATAGGCACGTTATTCCCTTATGCCTATGGGGCGGCGGAACGCAGTTTGAAACAACTGCGCGTATTAGTGGACGTGATTGAGTTTATCAAGGAAAATTATGTGGAACGCACCGATACCGATAAATTAGTGGCCGGGGCCATTCGCGGTGTGGTGCGGGAGTTAGATGATTTTTCCCAATACTTGGACCCCAAAGATTATAAGAATTTAAAGAATGACACCCGCGGCGAATTCGGTGGACTAGGTATACGCCTGCAGAAAAAAGACGGTTTTGTTACCGTAGTTACGCCCATGCCGGGCACTCCTGCTTTTAAAGCCAAGATTATGCCCGACGACCGGATTATCAAAGTAGACGGGAAAGAAATTTCCGCCATGGAATTGGAAGACGCGGTGGAAATTATGCGCGGGCCTATAGGCAGTAAAGTCAAGTTATCTATTTCTCGCAAGGATTCAGTATCCGGTGAGTTTAAGCCCATTCCGGATGTACGCCTCAAACGTGAACGGATTGTGCCCGAGGTGGTGTATTTCCGTATGTTGCCTAATAAAGTGGGCTACCTTTATATGGTAGATTTTTCCGGACATAGTTTAGAGGAAGTGAAAAAGGGCCTTACCGCTTTGAAAAAACAAGGGATGACGTCGCTGGTATTAGATTTGCGTTTTAATCCCGGTGGGTTGCTATCCGGTGCGGTGGATATTGCTAAATTATTTTTGCCGGCCGATAAAATGATTGTTTATACGCAAGGACGTAAAAAGGAATATTATCAGGAGTTCAAAACCGCGGTAGACGGCGATTATTTAAACGTGCCGATGGCGGTGCTTGTCAATCCGGGTTCGGCCAGCGCCAGTGAAATTGTATCCGGTGCACTGCAAGACCACAAACGTGCATTTGTGGTTGGGCAACGCACCTTTGGAAAAGCCAGTGTACAACAAGTAATTCCTCTGGCCGGCGGAGCCGGGCTACGTTTAACCATTGCTCGGTATTATACTCCGCTGGGCCGCCTGATCCAACGCGACTACCACAATAAAGAAAAAGCCGACGAGGGGGGAATTTGGCCCGATGTGGAAGTGGTGGTAAAAGCCGACGACGAAATTAAGGTGTTTACTCCCTATCGTGATGTGGTCTATACGCCCGGTGGCAAAGAACCGGTGTTGGAATTTAAAGAAAAAGACCCCGTATTGGATAAAGCCGTGGCTATTTTAACCGGTAAAGAAACATTAGAAGCGGCCAAAGCGCAAAGCGAAAAAGAAGCCGCCAAACGGAAAGCCGAAAAAGAGAAAAAACAAAAAGATTCGTCTGAATCTGAGGAAACGGACGAAACGGGAAACTAATTTATGAAACCGGATGTAGCAATTTTGGGTATAGAGTCTACCTGTGATGAAACTTCCGCCGCGTTGCTTGTCGGTGGAAAGGAACTGGTGTCTAATGTTATTTATTCGCAAATTGACGAGCATAAAAAATACCACGGGGTCGTGCCGGAATTGGCCAGCCGGGCACATGCGGCCAAAATTGCCACGGTAATAGCCGAGGCCCTTGGCGATAAACCGTTAGATTATGTGGCCTTTGCCAGCGGACCGGGGCTCCCCGGAGGACTCATGGTGGGGCGTGTCGCCGCTGAAACATTGGCGCAATTTAAACAAGTACCGCTTATCGGTGTTAACCATTTGGAAGGCCATTTGTTTGCCTGTGATTTTGAAGGCACACAGGTTAAAGACCGATTGCAATTTCCGCTGATTGCTCTCATTGTCTCCGGCGGGCATACGGAATTGTGGTATGTCAAAGGGTATGGCGATTATAAGGTGCTTGGCCGTACGCGTGATGATGCGGCGGGCGAGGCCTTTGATAAAGTGGCCAAATTGTTAGGGTTGGCCTATCCCGGCGGTCCGCAAGTATCTAAACAGGCGCTTTTGGGTCGGCGCGATGCGATTGCTTTTCCGCGTCCGTTACTGCCAGGTACGTGGGAATTTTCGTTTAGCGGTATTAAAACGGCCGTCAGTTATTATTTACGCGACCATCAAAACGTATCCGTGCCCGATGTCTGTGCCAGTTTTGAAACGGCCATGGTAGATACACTGGTTACCAAAACGCTGCTTGCCGCGCAAAAATACAAGGTCAAACATATTGCGGTGGGAGGCGGTGTGGCGGCCAATGCGCTACTTCGTCAGGAAATGCAAGCGCGCGCGGCGGCTAAACAAATAGAAGTGCATTTTGTGGAGCGGAAATTATCTTCCGATAATGCGGCCATGATTGCATTATGCGCCTATAAAAAGATACAATACGCTCGTGAAACCGGTAAACCGCTTGCGGCTAATATCAACATAGATCCAAATATGAAAGTGCGCAACTGGGGGAAGTAATTATGATTTTATGGGTAATGCCCGATTCGGGCGCGAAAACGATGGAAGATTATGCCACGTTAGTCGCGTTATTTAAAAAAGAAAATCCGTCGGTAGATGTAACCGTGCGCGTGTTTACGCGTAACGTGCTCTGGCGGCGGGTGTTTACGCTTAAAGATCCCACGCACGAAGAAATGCCCGACCTCATTCAGATCCCGCATTATTGGACGGCTTTGTTAGTCAAAGCCGGTGTGGCGGAAAACTTATCTCAATTGGACCCGGGCTTATCGCTTACCGATTGTTTGGTGCCGCTTAAAGAACACTGTTATCAACCGGGTACGAAAGATATCTATTCTTATCCGTGGTGGTTTGATTTAAGCGCGCTCCACTATCGGGCCGATCATTTAAAGTTAGTTTCCGCGCGCCCGGAAGAAGACCTCAAAACATGGCATGGGCTTTTACAAATTTGTCAGGCCTTGCGGGAGCAATTTGGCAACATCCCCGGGTATTATCCGATGCAAAATAGCGACTGGCGCGGTTCGCTTTCCATGCGCAGTGCTTTGCCGTGTATGTGGAGCCGGGGACTCAATTTCTTTACGGAAGACCGAGCGGCTACGCTTGTTGGTTCCAAAGAATTTAAAGAGGCCCTTCACGATTATATTACGTTAGCGCTTAAAGAATATATGCCCATTTTGCGTGAGCGTGGTTCACTGGGAACGATTGTTTCCGGCAAAGCCAGTATGATGATTTCGCGCAAACAAGGTATCAGTATGTTTAGTGCCAAGCGCGGCATGCGTGTGTGCACGTTGCCGGTGCCGGCAGCGGGGGACCAATCGGCGGCGTATTTATCGGGGATGAACTGGTTTATCAGCACACTTTCTCAACATAAAAAAGAGGCGCTGATGTTTATTAAATTCTGCGCGCGGCCCGATATGCAATTGCGCTACAGCCACATGATAGAGGCATTCCCGGCATTTGAAGAAGCGTTTGAGCCGTTTATTTCTTCTTCGCCGCGTTTGCAAGTGTATAAAGAAATCTTGCCGACGGCGCATACGTTGCCCAACATGATTATTATGGGTACGGTAATGGAAATTTTAAAGCGGCTGCTTGCCATGTGTGCGGCACAAATTGTGGAGCACCGTTTCACGCAAGCGTCGCTGGACCGCGAACTGGATATGACGGCCAAAGAAATAGAATACTTGCTTTCTATTTATAAGGGGTAAGGTTATGTTTGATAAGAAATCCTATACACTTTACAAATTTCATAAACAAATCAACCAATCGTTTCAGGACAGGCGTGAACTGTTGGAATGCGCGCTTCCGGCGTTGCGTGATATGTTCCGCTTGGACCGCGTCTATTTTTTTGACTGGCAACAGGAACGTGCCATTTTATCCCTGCGTATGATGTGCAAAAAAGAATACTGCATGGACATGCAGGAGGATATTTCCGTCGCCAATGAGCCGGCTTTCTTGCGCCAACTCTTGCAAAAAGGAGTAGCGGAGACGACGGATTTAAGTTACCCGGCATTGTATGTGCTGATTCGTTGGTTGCGTCCGACCGTGGAATTAAAATCGGGCGAGGTCCATTCGTTCATGCGTGAAAAAGTAGGGGTTTTGCGCTTGGAGCGTTTCCGCAAAAACCGTGTATTTACGGATGCGGAAATTGACCTCATTAAAGATTTAGGGGCGGAAATCTCGCACAACTTACACAACACGGAAATTGACCAAGCCAAAAATCAGCGGCTTAGCATTTCCACCGCGCTTAATGATTTATCTACGATTTTTGCCTCGTCGCTACGCTTGAATGACGGATTGGAACTTATTTTAAAAGGTATCCAACGCTATTTCCATTTTGACCGGGTGCATTTGTATTTAACCAACTCCGAAGGCACGCGTATTAAATCGGTGTTGGGAGTGGATATTTCGGGAAACGTAACGCAGGAGTCCGGAGATAGTTTGCGCGACGAAGAAAAACAAATTTTAAAAGAAGTATTTGAATCGTCTGCCACGTACCGTGCCAAACGCAGCGTGATTTATCTGCCGCTTAAAGTCCAGCGTACCAAAGTAGGTTTTTTGACGTTTGACAATATCCTTTCCCGCCGGAAAATTGGCTATTTGGATTTTATTTCTCTGCAACAATTTGCCACGCAAATGGCGTTGACGATTGACAACGCGCGCCTGTTTGAACGTGTGCAAGAACTTTCCAATTATGACGAACTAACCAAACTTCCGGTGCGCCGGTATTTCAACGAAAAATTCGCCGAAGAAATTTACCGCGCCAAACGGTTTGGGCTGTCGCTCTCGCTTATCATTATGGACATTGACTGGTTCAAGCAAATCAACGACAAGCATGGGCACCAAATTGGTGACTGGGCACTCAAGGCCGTGAGCAAAATTATCCGCTCGTCCTTGCGTCAGACGGATGTGCCTTGCCGCTTTGGCGGAGATGAAATGGTTATTATGCTTCCGCGTACCAACAGCGAAGAATCCAAAGTGATCGCCCGCCGCTTGCAAGAACGCATTTGTGATGTCGTCTTGCCGGACCGCAATGCACTTGAGCCGGAACACCTCAGTATCAGCCAAGGGATATCCTCTTTTCCTTCCGATGGTACAACGGCCAACGAACTGTTAGAGAAAGCCGACCAGGCACTCTATGTAGTCAAGCAACATGGCCGCGGCAATTTTGCGGTATACCGCGAAGTGGCCGAACAAGTCCAACAGACGAGTCCCGAAGAACAAAAAGAAGAGAAGTAACGGCGGTGTTTCCTCCGGAAATTTTTATAAAACAACGCAATGGTGGCTCCCCGACACAGACCCTCGGGAATGACGACTTTTTTCCTACTTTTCCCGCCCGCCGTACACTTGACGTAAAAAACGCTTGACTTACAATAATCTCATCCCGAACAACAACCAACGTCATCCTGAACTTGATTCAGGATCTCGTCTTGTTTCGTTATAAAAAGTGGTGAGATTCCAAATCAAGTTTGGAATGACATTTTTTTATGATTATGCACCCGCCGGGCACTGGACGTAAAAAACGCTTGACAAGAAGTTCAAAAGTTGTAAAAATGTAATAGTACTGTATCGGCGTGTTTGTAAAAACCAAACGCGCCGGACTGCGTGTATTGATTTTTAGTAACAAGATTTTAATTAAAAAAGGATAACCCAATAGAAGGGAAACACAATGAACAACATCAAAAATTTAATCCGTCTCACCGTCGTTAAAACGGCCACCGCGGCCCTTTTAGCGGCATTTGTTTTTGCGGCGGTTGTACCCGCTCATGCCCAAACGGCCGACGTCCGCTACGCCGGGGTGTTTTATAAAGATCATCCTGCCAACACTAAGGAAATGTACTGCGATTATGTAACTACGGGTGCCACTACTGGTAAATCCAGTCCGTTTAACAACTCTACAATATTTTCTAATGCTCGCATAACAACTAACAATTATCCAACGGTAGGCGATATATATCCTGATGGATCCGTTCAAGTACAATATTTGGGAAGTTTGGTAAGTTCTGCCATTGCATCGGTGGCTACCCTTCGTATTCCTGGAGCTACCTATAACGCGGGGGATTATTATTATATTACTAGGGGAAGTTCTTTATTCTCGACAGATTTTTATTTCCAAGTCATAACGGCGGGTACGGCAGACTCCGTGAATAATAGTGATTTCGCTACTTCCGTTGGTTTTTCTACAACATATACCCCAAGAACAACTTTAACAGATGGAGAGTTAGTACTCACATTTTCTGGAAGTTCTTGTGGTTCGCCCGCCCGTCAGTCTAATCATAGTTACTCGGTGGGAGACACCTACCAACTTACTTCTGGTACGACTACCTATTGTTATACGGTATCCGGTATTTTGGATGGATCGGTGGCGATTCCCATAGCAGCTGGAACAACTGCTAATCGTAGTTTTATTTTTGAACCTAAACCGGCAAGTGCTTCCCACAACAATGACCCTTGGGTGAGTTCCGCACTTATTGAATACGACCAACCGTACAGTTCGTCGACTACTCCTACAACCCCTGGAGAGGGATACGAAGCGAACGAATATCCCAACCATTGTTTGGCTCTCTGTATGAATGTGAAGTGTTCCAATAAACCGCTTGGGGGTAGTACTTATTCTATTTCATTTCCACTCCAACAAATCCGGTTTGATGTGGTGAAATACTATAACGGAAAAAATGTGGAAAATCCGGAAGAAACTCCGGCACTCCGTACCATTGATTTATATCCGAATGAAAATGCAGCGCGTTGCGGTTCATATAAGTGCCCGGGCTCTAATACAAGTGGATGGACTTGTAACTCTGCTAGATATTATTGCTCTAGTAACGGAGAGAGAGTGACTGTGCCCGTGACAGGAAAATGGATAGGGGTTTCTAGTTGTAGTGACTGTGCCGCTTTTGATGGATCATCCGCTGCCCCTACTGATTGTAAATGTGCGGATGGTGTGTGTACCTTTGCCATTTGGAATGGAGACGGGACTCCTTCTACTGATAATCAAACCATCCCGTTCTGTGCGGCGTGGGACGGTTCGTATGAAATCGCAGGCGAATTCGGTAAAACAAACGGTAACTTTGCTTTCCGCGCTACCGTAAAGACCGACGTCCCCGGTGATAACATTATTACCGATAAAATCACTTTTGATTCTACGATCGCCTACCCGGGTATGAACCAAATCCCGATACAGGTGGACGTAACTAATATCCATACCGTGCGCAGTACGCCTACGTTAGTCGGTAACATTACGCCGGTGTCCGCGCAACCTTATACTTATGCATACCGCTTAAGTAAAGATGCGGACGTGCGCGTAGCTGTGTTTGATGCGTCCAACTTGGACGCGGCGGTTTATGCCAGTACGGTGGCCGCTACGTCAAACACCAGCACGCCGATCGGTGATGCGGGTAATACATACAGCGATTTAATCGTCCGCACGATTACCGATTGGCAACCGCGCATTGGCGAAGGTATGAAAGGTACGGAAAAGGACGTGCAAATCACAGAGTTTGACTCGTGGGACGGACGCGATACAAGCGGTATGTTACTCCCTGCGGGTAATTACCTGGTTTCGTTACAAGCCAAGTCTGCCGATGAATGGCACGGTATTGACTTCTCCCGTGCCGTTACGCGCCAGTTATCTTTAGACCCCTTGAAACTGACGGATGTGGTGTCCGTGGGGTTAACCAAACAATCCACGGCGTATGCGTCTATTACCTACACGCCGACGGAATCTTCCAAAGTGTATTGGAATATTTACACGCCCGGTACTACCTTTGATAGTGTGCTGACGGATTCTTCCGATGCAACGGGTACGGCACCGCACAACCCGACGGGTGGTTCCTTGGTGTACTCGCTCATTGAAGACCGCGTAGGCCGTATGAACTTTACTTCTAAATGGGATGGTCTGTGCGGAATTACGACCGGTTGTACCCGCACGTATGCCGCGGGCGAGAAAAAATCCGACGGTACTGTTGCCGCGGCGGGTGATACGGAAACGTTTGCTTACGGTTCCCCCATGCCCGACGGCAACTACGTATATGTGTTATGGGCGGAAATCCCCTATAACGGTAAATACGTCAATGCGGTGGGTAGCGGCACAACCCCGCCCGCGCCGAAATTTACACCTAACGGTGCTTGTTCGGGGACTGCGCCGGAAATTGACAAACAATGTTTTACCGGTGTAAAGACGTTGAAATATACCGTCGGCGAAATTGCTGTGGAACGCGGCGTGGTGGACGTAACTATCCAACCCGTCAGTTATTCTACGGTGGGATCCAGCCCGACGGCTTACGGCTTAGACCCGTTCATCTTCAAATACTCTATCGCGCGTGACGCTACGGTGGTGGCTAAAGTAACCAACACCGCCGGTGCCAACGTGAAATTCTTAACGCCCGAAGAAGGTGTCACGCAAGTCGCCCAACAAATGAACACCATTTCGTGGGACGGCCGCGACGATGCCGGACGTATGGTTACCCCCGGTACCTATATGTTTGTGGTGGAAACGGAAGATGCTATGTTCCCCGCTATTACCAACCGCGCCAGCGCAGTCTTCCCGGTGGATATGTACCGTGTGGTGGACTTGGCTACTACCGATGTATATGGCGATAGCGAGGCCAAAGCCACTATTTCCTATGCGCTTTCCAAAGCCATGAACACCCAAGTCAATATATATAATAAGGATGTAGTCATCCCCAGTTATCAAACTACCACGGGTGATTACTCAAGTGCCGCTGTAACCGGTTCTGTAACGACGAACGGGTATACGAACGTACTAAACCCCGTAACTATCAATGTAGACGAAGTGCCTAACGCGTACACCATGCCTGCTGGGTTAGGGACGTTTGTTGCCGGCGAAACACAAACAGTGGTGGCTCTTGTCGGTACAACGTATCACCGCTACACCGTCACGTTGAAGAACAACCCGGCAAATACGGCCACGCCCACCACGTGGTATGAACCTTACCTATATATGGTAACGGTCATAGATGAAACATTAGATATCACGGCCGGTACCGCTGCTTGGCCGCCGCGCGTGTGTAATACGACGGATGATGCTGCGTATTTCACGGGTGGTTATGTCGACCCGGCCAAACAACCGACTTGTATTTACGTAAACAAAACGACCTTTACCAACTACCCGGCCAATGCTGCGGCTGTGGCTCAGGGTAATGTGGACGTACGCTTACAACCGATTAAAACGTTTGAACGTTCTTCCATGCACCCCGGCGACGGTTTAACCATCACCGAGGAATGGGACGCGCTCTACTTCCGCAATCCGGAAAGCCCGGCTTGTGCGGGTTCTACCAACTTGCAAAACTGCTCGTATGAAATGTTGCCCGACGGACAATATTCGTTCTACGTGTCCGCGCGCTCCAACGAGCCGTTTGACCGCTACTATTATGATAGTAACGTAGATAGTACCACCCACCCCACGGATCCCGTTACCGGAAATGCGTACCTCAACGGCACGCCGTTTAGAAGCGACGATGCGAACGGTACGTTCGTGACGCAAGATTACCTCTACGCTACGGATAAGGTTACCAGCAAAATCAACGTAACCCGCGGCTCTGTGTACTTCTTGGACGGTTCTACCGTGGTCTATCCGAATGCGCCGCAACTCTTTAACGTGTCGTCCGGCCCGGTGTTCGTGCCGCCGTACGAAATCAACTTCTCCGTCAGCCGCGCGGCTACGGTAGATATTGAAATCGTTGCCTTGCAAGACGGCGTTTGTACACCTGACCCCACTGTGCACGCGGACCTCAAGAATAACCGTGCGGGCGATGTGTGTAAGTCGCTTACAACCGTAACGATTCCCAACACGGGACACTTTGACCCGAATATCGTACGCAAGACGTATTGGGACGGTACCGATAATAACGGTTTCTACGTCAAACCCGCTATCTATGAAGTGCGCTTGACGGCTAAGAACTATCCCAATCCGTACCTGTATCAACCGACGGTTAAGAGCATTACGCTCAATGCCGACCTCTTGAAAGTCTTTGACCTCTTGGAGGCCGACGGCTATTCTATCTCCGTGCGCGGAGCCAATATGAAGATCGGTTATCAGATCTCTGTGCCGATGAAAGTGGCCTTACAAATCTTCAAACCCGGTACCACGATTTACGACTACCAAAAAGGTACGCTCCGTAATCCGACCACCGGAACTGAAGTCAAAGATATCCACGAAGTGTTAGTCAAAGCCATTGTGGGTATCCGCCCGGCCACCACCTTGATTGAAGAAGTTTGGGATGGCACCGACTACGCCGGACAAGAAGTGCCCGACGGTACCTACCCCTTCCGCTTCGTCACGGCTATCAATAGCGCTGATATTGATAGCGTAACGGGTGAAATTGTAGGCGAATGGGATAATACGGACGGCCAGGCCAGTCAACCGGCTTTGTGGAAAATCAATAAAGTGGCTGATACCTATGAATATCAGAACTTGCACAAAGCCACTATCGCTATCGGCGACGGACAATTCGTCTGCGAAGACTGGGAGAAAACGGTATTCTTCTATCCTAACCCGTTCACCGAAACGAACGGTACGTTAGAAATTACCAAGATGCCCGTGCCCGGCGAAGTGTCCATCAAGTTCTTTAACTTAGCGGGCGACCTCGTGCGCGACGGCGGTTATACCTGTGTGGATGCGAACAACTACCAAACGACCATGGGTAGCAGTTTGAAGTTCCAACCGGATAATAACGTCAGCAACACACCGGTCAACTTGGCTAACTTTGAAAATATCCGCAACGCCGCCCTGCGCTGCCGCTGGGATAAAACCAACCAGCACGGCAAGAAAGTGGCCCGCGGTGTATACTTTGGTTTGGTAGACTTCAAAGCCCAAATGGGTCGCGAACACTGCCAAAAAGTAGTGAAGGTATTGATCCCATAAGGAGAGATAATTTCCACTTGTGAAAAGGAAAATGAAATTTATGAATATCAAAATCAAAGTTTTAACAGTCGGTTTAGTAGTTGCCTTTTGCGGCGCGTCTGCTTGGGCCAGCATCAATGAAAATGCCGGTACCAGCGCGGGAGCGTTCTTGAAAATCGGTGCGGGGGCTCCTGCCGCTACGGCACTGGGTAATGCCTATGTGTCGCTGGCTGACGGCCCGCAAGCGCTGTTTTGGAACCCGGCCGGTGCGGCCAGTGCCTCTACGCGCGAAATAGGATTTTCGTACATGGACTATTTGCAAGGGTACAAAGCGCGTACGCTTTCGTACTTGCAACCGATTGGTAAAACGATTATCGGCGTATCCTTAAATTATATGGATATGAAAAACTTCGACTTCCGCGATAAATGGGGCCACCCATTACCGGAAGTTGGGGTGCCGGTGCAAAACTTTGTGGGCGGATTATCTATCGCGCGCGGGTTTATCAACCAGAAATTGCAAATCGGCGGTACGGCTAAGTATATCAGCGAACGCTTGTACAACGGTTCCGGCCATAACCACTATGATAACGTCGGTTTTGATGTAGGGGCTAAACTGCGCCTGGTCAACTGGCTGGGACTCGGTGGTGCTTTAGTCAACATTGGCGATAAAGAAGAAATGCCTAACGGTGTACGTTTAGGGGCGGATTTGGATACGCGTTATTTCACTATTTCCGGTGAATATATGAAGTATAAAGACGACAACGCCCGCTACGGTTTCGGTTTAGCCGTACATATTCCGGAAGATTTGTTACAGGTCGCACGCTTTGATTTGCGCGTCGGCTATTATACGCGTGAAAATACCGGTGTTAATACGCAAGATTCGTGGGTTAAAGAAGTCGGCCTGCAAGAAACGTCGCGCGTATCGTTCGGGTTCGGTATTTACAGTTCCGAACTGTTTGGGTACGGGGCATCTATTGATTACTCCGTTACGCCGTTTGGTGCGCTCGGTACATCGCAACAAATTGCGGTGTCTGTGCAATTCTAGGTATGTTTAAAAGAGGAAAAGGGCTTCTTAAAAACAAACAAGGACAAAGCGCCGTAGAATATATGATTGTAGCGGCGGGATTGTTTACGGCCATTATTTCCTTTTACGTGTTATATTCGTACTTAGTACCGCAGCAATTTGACCAAGGGTCGCAGATTATTTTGAAGGAATACGAAGCAGGGAAATAGTTTTAAATTAGGAGGAAGTGTTATGAAATTCATCGTCGCGATGCAAAACAGATTAGACGCCCTCAAAGCGCAAGCCTTAGGGTGCCTGAAGAAAAAAGAAGGGCAAAACACCATTGAATACGTGCTCATGCTCGTAGTGGTTGTCGGTGTGGCCGGTTTGGCGGGCGTACTGATTAAAAAATTCATGCCGGATTTGTTTGACCAAGTCAAAGCCAAAATCTTGGGCGGCATGGAAAAATCGGGCGACTTCTAAGTTATGAAATTTTGTAAGAAGTGTGGGGGGCAGGTAACTGCGGAACTCATGCTGATTTTGCCGGTATTTATGCTCATGATTTTCTTTGTGCTTGAATACGGCAACATCGCATACCACACGGTTATTGCAAACCACGCTTCTTACGAATTTGCCCGTATCGGCTCGCTGGTGGCCGTTAAAAAACCCAGCGGCCGGCCGGATCGGACGGTCATTACCCAAAAGGTAAACCAGGCCAAACAGAAAGTATTTGGCTCTAAAGCAGGCGGAATCGGTGTCAACGTAAAAGTAGAAACTACCGGCGTGGACCCCATGTATAAGAAGCACCGCCACGAAGATGTAATTATTACGGTAACGTATCCGGTGCATTTGTTATTTCCGGGTACCAGTTATGTGCTCGCCAGCGAGCCCAAACGCGAAGGCATCCGCCGTATTAAAGCCGTAACGCGTATGCCGATAGATAAGACGTATTTAAGTTCGGACACGAAATAGATTTGAAAGTATTAAAAGATTGCTGTAATTTTAAGGAGACAATATGAAAAGCAGAGGAGTCTTTCTACCCATGATCGTGGCGGTAATAGCCGCACTCATATACTGGATGATTGTAAGCAGCGCGGAAAAGAAATTAAACGCTTCCAAAAACGTGAAGGAAGTGTTTGTGGCGCTTCGCGATATCAAAGAGCGCGAAGTGATTAAACGCGATTTGATTCACCATGTACCGGTTCCGGCCGCGTATATCCAAAAAGACGCGTTTACTTATTCCACCGAGGCCGATTTTAAAGCCATAGAAAATGCGGTAGCGCGTATTCAAATTGCGAAAGGGAACCAGATTTCTAAATATGCTATTACGTCGTTATCTCCGGAAGCGGGGCTATCCAGCAAAATTCCGGTGCAAATGCGCGGCTACCTGATTAGTGTACCGATTGCTACGGCCAGCATGATTAAACCCGACGACAACGTGGACGTGCTTTTGACTTTTGAAGCCGTCATGAAAAGCGGCAACCGCCAACGGGTGGCGCTCACGTTGTTGCAGAACGTCAAAGTGCTCGGGGTAGGCGCGGATTTAGGTCAAGGATTGGATGCCCGCACCGCCAATGCTATGAAGAGCAAAGATGAAGATGCGGCGGCTTTCTCGGATAACTCCACACTTTCGCTCGCGCTGTCTCCGCGCGATGCGCAGTACTTGGCGTTAGCCGAAGCGGAGGGCGATATCTCCGTCATTTTACGTTCTCACGGTGACGTGAATAACTACTTGATGGAAATTGCAACCTTTGAAAAATTATTTAACTAACGGGATGATTTATGAATACAAAGTTTATTACTAAAGTATCTCTGGCAGTTTTACTCGCGGGTGTGTTGGGCATTATGCCGGCACACGCCAAAAAGACGCGGCTCGTAGCCGTTAGCGCGGATGTTGTGGAAATCGGCGGTACGATGCAGAGCGTCAAAGGGTTCGCGTGGAACCAGTTGTTTGATTTTGAAGAGGCGGAAATCCCCGGGATTTTGTCGCTAGGGGAATTCCAGCGTAAAACCGCTGTTACTACGCGCCTTCGCTTGATGGAAACGGAAGGGCGCGCGCAGGTGCTTTCTAACCCGAAGATTGTTACTTCTTCCGGTAGCAGCGCTAAAATTTCCGTCGGCGGTAAAGTGCCGATACCGGTAGTAAACAACCAAGGGGTAGGTTCCCAAATGGAAGATTACGGTATTTTGCTCAATGTACTTCCCACCATTATCCCGGAACGCAACAATATTATTGACTTGCAAGTTCAATTGGCTGTTTCTACGGTAGACTATTCCCGTACGGTGGTAATCGGTACGGCTACGGCTCCTTCGTTTACGAACCGCGATGTGGAAACCCACGTGGAACTCAACAGCGGGGAGACGCTTGTAATTGGCGGACTCAAGAGTAGTGCGCGCAACGTGTCCGAAGACCGCGTGCCGTTCTTAGGGCGTTTGCCGCTTATCGGATTATTGTTTAAGAGTAAAGATGTTACCGAAGAGCAACGTTCGCTCTTCCTGTTTATTACGGTAGAAATCGTAGAGTAATCGTATGGCAGAAGAACACGAAAATTCCCAAAATGAAGCCAAAATAATCGCTTTTTCCGGGCCGAAAGAAGGCGTCGGAAAAACGACGCTCGTGTTAAATTTAGCGCTAGGTTGGGCCGGTATCCAAAAGCGCCCGGTGTTGATTGTTCCGTTAGATCCGCTCGCACGTCAGGAACATAGTTTCTATTTGGATATTGAAAATCCGGTTAGCGTATCGGATTTGCTCAAAGTATTAGGAAATACCTCTATTGCGGTAGTAGGGGGGCTTTTACGTGGGAAAATTTCCATGTCCCAGTGGGGAGTAGGGTTGTTGCCGCTCGGTAATACGCGTGCGCAAGTGGCGGCGATTAGTCCGAAAATTTTAATGCCGATTTTGTCTCGCTTGGCGCAGACATTTGATATCTTTTTAGATGTAGACTCCAGCTTCCCGATGCAGGCCTTTGCGTTTGATATTGCCGATAAAGTGTTTTGGGTATCCAACGCAACGCGTACGCATATCAATTCTACGGTCCAACTTTTTAACGATTATAAAGAACAACATTATCCTATGGACCGGGTCAGCGTGATTTGCAACGGTTTTGATATGCCCGGTTCTATCCCATACGAAGAAATTGAACGGTTTTATTCACAACTGGGGCACGAGGTAGATGTATTCCTGCCGTGGGACGCCGATGTGATGGCTACTTCCAACCGCCGCGAAGTGGAAATTATTGTCAGTCCGCAAGCGGAATGGGTGAAAGGATTACGTTTAATCTTGGCTAAAATACGCGACTTAAACCCGGCTCCTAAAGATTGGACAACCTCCGTTTCCGATGAAGAATTTACCCAAGCGGCGCAACAAATTTGGTCGCCGGTGCTATTCAACGAGGGGAAAGGTTCGGCCAGCCCGGACCACATCGCCCGCGAAGACGAAGGCGAAAAAACACAACTTTCCTTTTGGGATGATTTGAAACAAAAAATCCATAAAGAAGTCGTCCGCACGCTGGAAATTGAACACATTGTCATTAGTGAAGAAAGTACCGCCAGCGAACAAACCCGCAAACGGGTGTCTGCGATTGTGGATGACATCTTGCAGAAACAACCGAATTTGCAATTCTCTCGTGACCAGCGTACGCGGTTTACGTCGGAATTGTTGGATGAAATTTTAGGGTTGGGGCCGCTGGAAGTTTTAATGCGCGACCCGGGTGTAACCGAAATCATGGTCAACGCCTTTGATAAAATCTTTATCGAACAAAAAGGTAAGTTGACACTGACAAAATACAAATTTAGAAATAACGAACAAGTGGTGCAAGTCATTAAACGTATTGTGGCCCCGCTCGGCCGCCGTATTGACGAATCTGTACCGCTCGTGGACGCGCGTTTGAAGGACGGTTCCCGTGTCAACGCCATTATTGCGCCGTTGGCCGTTTCCGGTCCGACGCTGACCATCCGCCGTTTCTCTACCAAACCTTTCGGACCGGAAGATTATTACCGTTTTGGTACGATCAGCCCGGAGTGTATGGAATTTATTAAGAAGTGCGTGAAAATCCGCAAGAACATTATTGTCTGCGGTGGTACCGGTACCGGTAAAACAACGTTCCTAAACGCTATTTCCGGGTATATTGCTGACGATGAGCGTATTATTACCGTAGAAGATACGGCGGAACTCCGGTTGCAGCAACCGCACTGGGTATCGCTGGAAAGTCGTCCGCCAAACGTGGAAGGCAAAGGGGCGGTAACGATTCAAGATTTAGTTAAAAACTGTTTGCGTATGCGTCCGGACCGAATTGTAGTCGGGGAGTGCCGCGGCGGCGAAGCGTTAGACATGTTACAAGCCATGAACACCGGGCACGAAGGATCGTTGACCACGATTCACGCCAACACCCCGCGCGACGGATTATCTCGTTTGGAAGCCATGTGTATGCAAACGGGAGCCGATTTGCCGATTTTCGCCATCCGCGAAATGATTTCTTCCGCGGTGAACATGATCGTCCAACTTTCCCGTTTTTCGGACGGTTCACGTAAAGTGACCTATATTACCGAAATGCACGGTCAGAAAGACGGGCAGATTCAATCCACCGATTTGTTCCGCTATGTACAAACCGGGGTGGATGAAAACGGTAAGGTGCAAGGTGTTTTCGCTCCGACAGGGCAACTACCCACTTTCTATGACGAATTTGCGGCTAAAGGCCAACCTGTAGACGAAGCCGTGTTCAAAAAAGGTGCAGTTCCGTTAGATGAAAACGGCGAGCCGGACTTGGCTGCCGTGCACCGTTTACAAGGAAAGCCCGATGTGCCGCCCGCGCCGCCGGTTATGCGGCCCGCACCGCCTCAGGGAGCATAAAAGAGATATGAAAAAACTACGCGCCGTGGCACTGTCTTTTGTTCTCATCGTGACCTTGTTGGGAATTCCCTTGCAAAGTCACGGGCGTGCGTTGTCCGAGACTGATCGCGATCGTATCCGTTGTGCAATGGAAAAAATGCACATTATGGCGCGTTTTTTTGATGTGCACGTGTCTAATGAGGAAAAAGAAAAAAAATCCGATTTGTCGGAAATGTGTGGTGGGCGTCACGTACCTCTGCCGGAGTGGTTCCCCGAAGAACTCGCTCGTATGGAAGCCAATAAAGTGGTCTATGTCCCTAACGAAGGGACGTATAGCGAGGTAGATCTGTGGCGTCAGGCATTTTCCAACGTATATTTATTTTTGGAGCGGGCCGATCAATCGTTAGATCCCAGCCGTCCGCTTGTGTTGGATCAATTGGCACGCGGCTATGTAGGAAATCGCATCAACTTGTTGGCTACCTTGGACCGGTTGAATAAAGATTTACTGCGTGGGAAAGAACTCCTCGTCATGAAAAACAGTATGCAAGGGCGTGCGCGCTCTATGCTTGCGACATTTGAACTCATCAATAGCGAATTTTTCAGTACGATAGAATCTTTTTCCAGTCCGCTTCGGCAGCGTGAAGATAAATATCGCAAATCTGTGATGGCGGTAGTTGTGTTGGCTAACCATTTGTTCTCGCAATTTATGAGTTCGCCTATTCCTACCGGTGTGCCGGATCCGAAAATTTATCAAGCCACACCTACCGAACGTACTGTCAGTCTGGTCTTAGTGTTGACAGGGGCCTTGTTGGCCGGGTTAGCCGTGTTCTTGCTGTTGGAAGATCGGCGCAGTGACATTTCTGCCTTTTTGGAGGAATACCGTAAGAAAAGCGAAGTATGGGCAGAAGATTTTAATCGTCAGTTCGTGACAATTGATATTAAATATATTGTGTTTGGTACCATAGCCCTGTTTGCTGTATTCGGGTTGCTACTGGGTCTGTTAGCCGGTGGCTTTTTGGGCGTGTTTATTTTCCTCTTGGTTTTATTCTTAGGCGGTGTAGTAAGTATCCGGATGCCGATGGCCGTGCTGGATACGTTGAAGAAAAGCCGTGGGCACAAGGTCAACGCGCAACTGATGGATTCGCTGATTTTACTTTCCAACTCACTTCGTTCGGGTATGGATATCGTGCAAGGTTTCGAACTTGTATCGCGTGATATGTTGCCGCCGATTGCCGACGAATTCGGCTTGGTGGTTAAAAATTATCAGTTAGGTACACCGTTTGAAAAAGCCCTGGACGGCCTCACCGAACGGGTGGAAAGCCGGATGCTTTCTTATATCGTAAAAGCCATCATTATTCAGCGGCAAGTCGGTGGTAACCTGACGGTTATTTTCTCGCGCTTGGTAGAAAACATTCGCGAAGAGAGTAAATTGGAAGAGAAATTACAGGCCATGACCGCCCAACAAAAGATACAATCTATTGTGGTAAGTATTATGCCGTTTGTAATGATGCTGGTGATGTTTATCTTTAACCCGGTACAGATGCTGTCGTTCTACACCAGTCCGTTGGGGATTTGTGTGTTCCTGTTCTGTATCATCTGGATTGGTATTGGTATGAAGATCCTGAAGAAAATGGGTGAGGTACGGGTATAGATATGAGCGGAATGATGACCTTGCTGGCAGCCGTACTGTTGATTATCAGCACCTTGTGCGTAGGGGTGACGGTGTTTAATTTGTTCGCTCCGAAAGAACAAGGGGGCGGCGTAGCCGATATTGCCGTCAAACGCTTTAAATCTACTTCCAGTTTCTCGCGTTTGCAACCGGAAGAAAAATTTTTGGACCGCATTGCCGCTTTCTGTCTGCGAACGTTTAATGTGGAAGATTCTTTGGAAGAGATGCATTTGCAACTCGGCAGTCCCGATACGCCTCAGCCGGTAAATATTCTGTACACTAAAATTTTGTGTGCGTTGATTGTTCCGCCGGCGATCATGTTGCTGTTCCAAGCGTTCTGGCCCATTATTTTAGTGCCGATTTGTTTCTATATCCCAGATGTGCTAATTAAAAGTAAAATTCAAAAACGTCAAGCGGAAATTTTAGGCAACTTCTCTACCACGGTGGACTTGGCCGCTTTGATTATTGAATCCGGGTTGGACTATTTGACGGCGTTTGAGCGTATTATTAAAATTGCCAAAGAAAAAACTATTTTGGAAGAAGAATTGGAAAAGACCATCAACGAAATTAAACTGGGTTATTCCCGTCGCGAAGCCTTGGAACGCTTTGCCGCGCGTACCGGAGTGCAGGAGGTTCGCTCTCTGGTAGGGTTGATTATTCAGTCGGATGAACTCGGTACCAGTTTGGTGGATTTGCTACGCAACTTCTCTACGGATTTACGTGCTCGCCGGTTGAGCCGGGCCGAGAAGTTGGCCGCGCAAGCATCTACTAAAATGCTTTTCCCGCTTTTTATGTTCATCTTCCCGACGATTTTTATTTTAATTTTAGCGCCAATGATTATGGGCCTTGTCAATGGCGGTATGGGATTTTAGAGGATATATAGTATGAAAAAATATATTACACTTCTGTTTCTTTTTACTTGTGCTGCTGCCACTGTGTGGGCGGCTAATACGTACAACCGGGAAACCCCTGTCCGGCAACACGGCAAAGAGGCCGGCATGCTTTTGGATTTGGGGAAAATCTCCATGGGTACGCTCAACGATGTAGAAGAGCGTAAACAATATCTTTCCACGGTCCAGTTGGAAAAGCAACGTATTCAAAATTATACGCTCCGGATGGTGTATGATAATGCCTATACACTCTATAAACAAGGGGATTATCAACGGGCACAAGAAATGGCGCAAACTATTTTAAGTATTGACCCGAACTTCAAACAGGCCCAAACGCTCGCCAAACAAGCGCAAAATATGGGGACATACGGCACAACCTCAGAAGCACAAGTGATAGAGGCCAAATTTCAGGAAGCATCCCGCCTCTACGATAGCGGCCGCTTGGTGGAAGCCAATGATAAGGTTAACGAAATTTTAACCCTCCAGCCCGGTAACACCAAGGCGCAATCGTGGAAACGTAAAATTGACTACGACATCGCTAAAGAATATGCCCGTCGCGGTGATGAAGCGGAAAAAAATGAGGATTATCAAAAAGCCTTGGATGCTTGGTACAATGCCCTTTTGATGCGTAAAGACGACCCGAAATTAGTGTCCAAAATTGCCGACGCGGAAAATAAACTACGCAAACAGCAAGTGGAAGACTACATGAAACAGGCCTTGGATTTTTATAACAAAGGCCAATATGTGGAATCGTACGCGGTGTTTGAACGCATTACCAAAATTCAACCCGGTGACCCTCGCGTGCAAAAATACATGTCCCAACTGAAAAATGAAATTGCTGCCGGATATTATACGGCCGGGAGCCGTTCGTATAACTCGTATAAATACGATCAAGCCATTTCGTATTGGAACAATGCTAAAAAGTGGGGGGCGGATTCTTCGGCGATGGACGGCCTAATTAAACAGGCTCGCAATGCCAAAGAAGAATATTTGCGTTTACAACAACAAGCGCGACTCAAACAAGTGCAAAAAGCAACCGCTGCCGCCGAAGCCGCGGCTAAAGCCGCCGAAGAAGCGGAAGAAGATAAACCGGAAGATATTGAAACCATCACGGTAGATACATCGGTGCCCGGTATGCCCGGGCAGACCATTATTCCCGGGGCTTCGTCAAGCACGACGACTACTACCACAACTACCACGACAACGACCACTACTTCGTCCAGCACCAGTAGTGGTGTAGGAAACGAAACCTTGCCGGCTATTGGTAGTGGGGTAAGCCGCGTATCGGCCGAAGCGCGCGAGGCTTCTCGTGCTAAATATATTGAAGGGTTGGACGCGTATAACCAAGACGACTTTGAACGTGCGCGTCAAGCGTGGATTGTGGCTAAACAATTAGATCCGGGCAACAGCGATGCCGATTTGGGATTACGTAAAGTGGACGAACTACTTAAATAACAGGAGACCAGCATGAAATTGGGAGCCAAATGGGTTTTGTGGTTTTTATTAGTGGCAGTGTATGCCGGCGTTATTGGCGGATTGTATTACTACAATGTATTTAAGTTTGTATTTGATAAAAAATTACAAAATGAAATGGTAGAAATGGTCCGTTACCGGGCCCCTTCGCTGGTGCAACAGTTAGTGGCCCGCCCGAAAGGGGAAGCCACTTTCCGCGAAGCCGAAATCATGAAAAGTTTGATCCGCAACGATGACCGCATTAAAAGTTTAGTGTATCTCAATTACGATGGTTCCATTCGCTGGCACGAAAACACTAAATTTTTAGGAATGTCCTTTCCGGATTACAGTAGCGAAGTCGGGTTTGATACCCGTAGTGTGGCGGATTCTTTCCGTAGTCGTTTACCGCGCGCTGTGTTGTTTGACAAAGGGGAATCGTATGATATGGCTATTCCGCTGCTTGCCAAAGACAACATGGTGGCCGGTGTCGTCAATGTAACGGTGTCACGGGTCAGTGCTAAAAAATTGATTGAAACCTCTATGGTTCGTTATGCCATTGGTGCTTTTATCATGATGGTACTGATCGGCGGGGTGTTATACTTATTTCTACTACTCAAAATTGTTCGTCCGCTGGGTGCCTTAAAGGATGGCATTGATGCGGTGACTATGAATAATTTGGTGTTGGATTTTCCGGCCCGGCGTGACGAAATCGGAGATGTAGCGCAAGCCGTAGAAGGATTGTTGGGTAAAGTGCGCGAAGATATCAAGGGACTTGAAAATGTGGAAGTTATGTCCCTGGAAAAAGAGCAACGTTGGTGGAAAACGATTTTTGCCGTCATGGTGCCTAAAGGAACACGTGCGATTGTAGTAGATGAAAATAATAACATTCTCTATACAAATTTTGAACTCAATTTCCCCGGTAAAAAACAAGTGCACCTGCTGGATTTGTTTGATAGTCGCCAACGTGAGATTATTCAAGTGGTTGGGGAAGCCATGGAAAACCCCACCAAAGTATTACGTGGTTCGGTGGAAAATAAAAATGTACAATGTGTAGTGAAAGCCGTACAGTTGCCCGATGATGCTGGGAAGAATCGTATTGTTTTAGTATTAGAGCCGGAAAAATAAATTTGAGGAGAAATGTATGAAAGTAGAAATTAAAAAAATACCAGTCTTATCTGTGTTGTTTTCTGTGTTTCCGTTAGCGGTATTTGTGGTAATGTTGGTTACCGCACTGATGGAAGTGTTTAATCCCGAAGTAACGATCAATTTGACGTATGTGATGGGATTAGCCATTCGGGCCGTACAAAGCACGATTTTGGCCTTAGTGTCTGTTGTGTTTTTTGTGTGGACTTACAATTTGTTGTGCGCGATCGGTATTCGTGGTATTCACGTAGAACTGGAAGATAAATAATTAAACGAGGAAATGAAACTATGAAAAAAATGCTTGCTCTTTTTATGGCCTTCACTTTTACGGGTGTAGCCATGGCGGCTCCGGCTGCTAAAACCGCTTCTCAAGCCAAACCCCAGGCCAAAGCGGAATTCATCATTATAGAATCCGAAGACTATGAGGCCGGTAAAGAAGATCCGCTTCTTACCCGAGGTATCGCTCAGTTTTTAGAGGCTACTTCGTCGGTTACTCATGTGCCTGTCAGTAAAGCGGCGGCGGACCCGAAGTTGGCCAATTTGGATTATAGTTTCTTGCCGTTGTATTTAGTTAAAAAAACAAAAGCGTTCCGCAAAAAAATGGAGCAACCGTTGCAACAAGGTTACGTGCAAGAAAATGATGATTTTATCATTTTAGCGCATCAAACCAACCAAGGGGTTTACAACAATAAAGAAGCCAAACCCGGCGTTATGGAATTGTTTGTTATGTCCCAGTGTCCGTTTGGGGTGCGTGCGGAAGAATTTATCATTAAAGCCAAAAAAGACGGCACGTTCCCGAAAGATAAAACGGTACGCGTGCGCTATATTGTAGACTATCTTGCGGATCGTGGCTTTTCCAGTTTACATGGTTCCGGCGAATGGGAAGAAAACGTTCGCCAACTTCTGATTGCTAAATACTATCCGGAGAAATTCTGGAAATATTTGGAAATCCGCAATAAAGATTATCGGTCCAGCCGCTGGGATAAAGCCATGGAAGCGGCCGGAATTAACCCGAACAAAATTATGAAAAAATTTGATACGGAAGGCATGGAATTGCTCAAGGCCGAAGCCCAATATATCAAAGACTATGGGATAAGTGCTTCTCCTACTTTGGTTTGGGAAGGCAAGGTACAGATGGGCTTGAATACGGCGAGCCAAATCCCGGGGTTTGAATTTTTCAATGCCTCCGCTCCCGGTACGCCCGAGGCCCCTGCCGGCAGTTGCTAATAAATCTTTTAACAAAGCAAAAGGCGGGGGCTGGGTAGATTACCCGGCCCCCGTTTCCCCTAACGGAGGGGAAAGGTTATGCGTAAGAAACGGTTTCGTGGATTATTTTTTAATGCGGTGTTGGCACTCAGTCTAATTTCGCTTGTGCCACTCGTGTTTATTGCCATTCATTTAACACGGGTCAATACACGGCTGTTACAACACGAAATTTTTCAAACCCAGCAGACGATAGCCGGGCAATTGGCTGCTGTGGTGCATACCTACATGACGCATACGTCTGAGTTTTTTACAGTCTTTTTAGATTTGCATATAGATTTCGGGGGACATGCCTTTCTCAATCGTCAGGATTTAAATTATTTGCAACGTAAAGATATTGAAGTTTCTGCCTTGACTTTACTAAGTGCTGCGGGTGAACCCTTGATGAGTGTTGGAACACCCACCCAATCGTACGAAAAAATCTTACCGCAGTTGATTCATACCTGTATCGTCCAACGAGAGAATTATTTGAGTGATACCTCTGCCATGGTTCAACAAAACTCGGTGCTCATGGCTTTCCCGGTATATGGGAATTTGAAAGGCGCTCGTCCGGAGGGCGTTTTAGTGGCCGAAGTTTCTTTGCACTCGTTGGAAAAAACATTAGCGCAGGTTTATCCGTTAGAAATGGAAGTTTTTATCGTTAATGATAAACAAGAAATTGTGGCCTACAATGGCGCGCCGGAGGGCGTTTCTTCCGCGAAACGAGATGAGTTAAACGAAAAAATAAAAGCCATTGCCACTCAGTTGGGGGAAAATGTAACCGGGGAAATTGCTTTACCGGATAAGCATAAATGGTTGGTGGCCTCGGCGGATTTGTTTTTACCGGGTTGGAAAGTATATGTGGCACAACCGGCCAATGTGGTATCTAAATTAGTACTGGAAGGTACTTTGCATTCCCGTTGGGGAGTTGTGCGCATTGTACTAATCATGATTTTGTTTATTCTCGGGGTAAGTTATTGGGTGATCATTCCCATTACGCGCCCGGTGGAACGGTTGCGTAAAGCCGCTCTGAGGGTGCGTGACGGAAAAGATATCATTATCCATCGGGAAGATGTGGAGATCCCCAACAACGAAATCGGGGATTTGGCGGAAGAATTTGTAGATATGTCTAACGTGTTACACAAACGCCGCGAAGAATTATTAGCCGCGCAAACCCAACTGGCACAGGCCAATCAAGCGTTGGAAAAACGGGTGGAAGAACGTACGCGTGAATTGAAAGACGCTTCGGCTAAATTAGTGCGCAGCGAACGCCTGGCTACGATGGGGCAGATGGCCTCTATTATCAGCCACGAAATCCGCAATCCGTTAGCCGTCATCAGTAACGCAACTCGCCTAATTAAAATGTTAGTTAAAACGCCGGAAGGAAAAATAGAAAAACAAATTTCTATTATTGAAGCGGAGATTAAACAGGCCAATAGCATTATTAGTGAGGTGTTGGGCTATGTTCGTTCGCGTGAGCCGATTTTGAATAAAGTAGAACTAAATAGTTATATCAAGGACATTTTAACGTCTTATCCACTTCCTGCCGGGATTACGCTGGTAGAGAAATTGGAACCTATGGCCGTACACGTAAAAATTGATACGGAAGAAATGAAACAGGCCTTCCGCAATTTAATCAGTAATGCCGTGGAAGCCATGCAAAACCAGGGCACGTTGACGGTGGGTGTTCAAAGCGGGAAAGATATGGTTTGTATTTATGTGGCCGATACGGGGCCGGGGGTTGCGCCTGATATCCGTCAGAAAATTTTTGCTCCGTTCTTTACAACCAAGGCCCGCGGTACCGGGCTGGGGTTGGCGGTGGTAGAAAAAGCCGTCAGCCGCCATCAGGGTAAATTGTTTATTACGAGTGAAGAAGGAAAAGGGGCTTGCTTTCAAATTTATCTAAAAATTTATCGTAAAATAGGAGATACTCGTTATGGAGAAAGCAGTTAGAATTTTAGTCGTTGACGATGATAACAATTTGCGCGAAACATTGGTGGACTTGTTAGAAATGGACGGTTACAAAGTCTACCAAGCCTCTACGGCGGAAGAATGTTTGGATTTGTGCGCCGGGGAGTTTTTCAACGTGATTTTAATGGATTATAACCTTCCTGACGAAAACGGCATGGAACTGATCCGTAAAATCCGCGGATTTAATAAGGAATCGCAAATTATTATGATTACAGCGTATGCGTCACTCAATGCTATCATGGAAGCGATGCAGGAGTCTGTATACGATTTCTTAATTAAACCGGTAGATTTTGATTATCTCAAGCGGACGATCAACCGGGCGTTGGATAAATACTTCTTGGAAGAAAGCAACCGCGAATTATTGGCCCAACTGAAAACCCGCAACGCCGATTTGGACCGATTAAATAACATGAAGTCCAAATTTTTCTCTATTGTGTCGCACGACTTGTCCAACTCGCTCATGACGCTCAAAATGAGTTTTGACATGTTACGTAAAAAACTTTCACCCGATGAGGACCAGCAAAAGAAAATGATGTTCATGGAAGAATCTATCAGCCAAATTGAGCATCTCATTAAAGACCTAGTAGACTGGGCCGCTATTGAAAAAGGGAAATTGCGTATTGAAAAAACTCGCTTTGAATTGACGGAAAGTTTGAAGAAGACGGCGGAAATTTTTAAAGCCAAAGCGGCTAAGCGGGGCATTGCAGTTACGTTTGAAAGCATCGGTGCCGTGCCGGTAATTGCCGACGAAAAACGCATCCGTCAAGTTATTTCCAATATTTTGGAAAACGCAGTTCGTCACACGCCGGACAACGGCACCATCGAAATTGCCGTTAGCAAAATAGACGAAAAAAATGCTAAAGTGTCGGTAACGGATTCCGGGGACGGTATTGACCCCGAACAGGCCCCTCAACTGTTTACCAGTTTTATTCAGGTGGGGGCTAAAGACCGTGTGGGCCGGTTGGGGCTTGGATTGTCTATTGCTAAAGACATCATTACCAACCACGGCGGACGTATTTGGGCTCATAGTGAAGGTTTGGGCAAAGGGGCTTCGTTTAATTTCACGTTGCCGATTGCCAGTATGTAATTTGTCAAGGAGAGGAATATGCCAAAGAAAAAAATTACGGTGTTGATTGCCGACGATCAGACGCTTTTCCGAGAAGGGATAAAAGACGTCCTGTCCGGCGAGAAGTGGATGGAAGTAGTAGGCGAAGCGGCTGACGGAATAGAAGCCGTGGCCAAAGCCAAGAAATTGAAACCCGATGTGGTGCTGATGGACATCCGTTTGCCTAAAATGGACGGCATCAGTGCTACACGTCAAATCCGTGCGGCTTGCCCGGAAGTCAATGTGCTCATGCTTTCCAGTTTTGAGGACGAAGCCCACGTATTAGATGCTATCCAAGCCGGAGCCAATGGTTATTTGTCCAAAATGTTACCGGCGGTGGAACTTGTTAACTCTATCAAAACATTTACGAGTGAAGGACTTATGATTCCCCAACAACTGATGGGCAAACTGCTACACGGTTTGCGCAAAATGGGGGATGGTAATAT
The DNA here is from genome assembly GCA_902766765.1 of uncultured Elusimicrobium sp. GTDB lineage: Bacteria > Elusimicrobiota > Elusimicrobia > Elusimicrobiales > Elusimicrobiaceae > Avelusimicrobium. Next base: position 30,850 of record CACXER010000020.1, read on the forward strand.
GCCCACACAAGCCACGCTAACTAAAACCGAAATTAAAGTGTTGGATTACTTGGGCAAGGGGCTTAGCAATAAAGAACTGGCCAAGGAATTGGACTGCAGTGTTAAAACAGTAAAAAATCACCTCAATAGTGCTTTCCACAAATTGGGCGTCAGCAGCCGCACCGAAGCCGTGGTAAAAGCCATTGAAAAAGGGTTGATTTCTTCAGAAGGGACCGTCGTTCCGGAAGAAGACGAGGAGTAATTGGTGCTATCTTGCGGAAAGTTTACAAAACAGAACCGCCGAAGCGGGCAAGCCACCATTGAATATGTGCTCATGCTTGCTTCGGTCGTGGTGGTTTTGTCGGCTTTCCTCACGGCGTTCCATACACACATTGTCCGGTGGTTTTTTATCTTTGTCGGGCAGTTGTTGACGAGTTGACGTATGCACATCTATCACCAATTAGTAGGTAAATGGCACGAGAAACGGGCGCAGATTTTGTTGCCCGCGGTGTTGTTGGCGCCTATTTTTATTCTGGTGGTTTATTTGTTGTTTGAAACGGCAAAAGTATCCATGACCAAAGTGCGTCAGCAATTTGCGTTAGATAATTCGGCATATTCCCAAATGTCTTCCGTAAGCACTTATCTCAACGCTATAGCCATGGTCAATGGGCCGCTGCCGTATCGTGTCTTGCAAAGTATGGAAGAAGTTAAAGTAGACCCGAAAAGCCGCGGGGATGATCAAATCACTGTATTTGATTTGTTCTATAAGGGGGGTGGCTTCCCGGTTATTGGGCCGGAATATGAGAAAGGCCTCAATCCTCCTCCTCCTGCGGAGTCGACCAACTGGGGGCTGCGGTATTACGACGGCGAGGAAGTAGATGAAAATTTCCCGCGTTCCGATTGGGAAAAGGAAAATCCTTCTCCACCGCCGGATGATAAGCCCGTTCCGGTGATGAGTAAAAAAATGGTAGACGACTATTATTTCACGGCCGATAGCAATGGCCAAGCCGTCAGCAGTATCGTGCAATACATTGAAACGTACGCGCGCGTAGGGTCTATTTACAAATCGCAGGATTACGTGTATAAAGAAGTCAGTAAAAATGCAGTCATGTTTAGGGAAGCGTACTATTTAAACGTTAACGATTGTAAACGTTCGGAATGTGCTCGTCAAAGTTCGGCGCAAATCCGGCCGTTTTTGGATATTCGCACCATTCCCTTTGAACTGGCCCAAATTGAATTTTATGCGGCGGAAGCCTCACGCAGAATCGGTGCCAGTGCGGGGGCGTATGAAATCCCGTTCAAGGCGGTGGAACTACTCAACGGGGAAAAATTATTCCAATTTGCCTTTTTGGATCCGACCAGCCGCAGTAAACTGAAAACACTTTCGCGCGGTATTTTGCTCAAGCAACCCTTTAAGTTGCCGCGCAATTATTTTAATATCAATTTGGAACAGAAATACAAACCTTATGTGCGAAATCGGGTAGTCCTTGCGTGCCCGCGCGGCAGTAACAACTGCGTATGGCCCAACCCATTGCCCAAATATAACGTCAAGTTGGAGCCGTGATGAAAAAGTTATTTCCGTTTGTTCGTTCCCGCCAAGGCCAGGCCACTACCGAAGTAGTGTTGCTGTTCCCTATCTTTGTGGTTTTTATTTTATTTATTATCAAAATTTTCGGTTTACTCGTGCTCAGCCAAAAAATGGAAATCGCCGGCTATTATGCGGCCCGTCGTTTTCAACTGCAATCACACGAAACCGATTATTACCAACGTACGTGGGATAAGCGGTTTTTGGAAAAAGACATTCAACAGAAAATAGAAAACTATTTGGGATTTGATAATCCCGGTATGCGTAAATTTTTAAGTTTAAATAAACTGAAAATGGAAATCAACCGCTCCGGCACGTGGACGAAGTTGGTATTGACGGCACAAACAAATCCGCCGCGGGTTCCTTTTCTGTGTAAGTATAATAAGGACCAAGTCTGCGACCGCGATGCAAAGTGTCTAAAAGGATATGCCTTTTTGTGTGAAACCGGGGGGGAAGTGTCCGTCATTAAATACGTAGGCCACAACGAACGTCCGGCCCCTTACCAGCGCCCTGAAGGAAAATAATTTCAAAACAAAAGCGCAGCGTAAGTAATTACGCTGCGCTTTTAATATGTTCCAATCGTTTAATATTTCCGATGTTGCTCCCAATTCCACGCGGTTTGAATAATGCGCGTCAAATCGTATTCCGGTTGCCAACCGAGTACGCGTTTGGCTTTGGTAGCATCGGCTACTAATACCGCCGGATCACCCGCACGCCGGGGGGCTTGTTCTACCGCAAAGTCCACGCCGGTAATCTCTTTGGCCTTGGCAATAAGTTCGGCTACACTGTAGCCATTACCGCTACCCAAATTAAACCGTTCGCTTACTTTATCTTTTTCCATTTTTTCTAAGGCCAAAATATGTGCGCGTGCCAGATCGTTGACGTGTACGTAGTCACGTATACAGGTTCCGTCTGCCGTGGGATAATCGGTGCCGAAGATTTTAATACTTTTGCGTTTGCCTATGGCGGTTTGCAAAATAAGCGGGATGAGGTGTGTTTCGGGCGAGTGGGATTCGCCAATTTCGCCGGAGTCGTCGGCTCCGCTTGCGTTGAAATAGCGTAGCGCCGTAGATTTTAACCCATAGGCCACGTCAAAATCAGCCAGCATTTTTTCCACCATCAGTTTACTGTTTCCGTATGGGTTGATGGGGTGTTGCGGGTGGGTTTCATCTATTTTTTCGCGGACGGGCTCGCCGAAGATAGCCGCCGTGGAAGAAAATACAAAATATGGGATTTGGTTTTCTATCAACGCCTGTAATAAGTTGAGTACACCCGCCGTATTGTTCTGATAATATTTCGCCGGATTTTGCACGCTCTCACCTACTTCAATAAACGCGGCAAAGTGCATAACGGCTTCAATACGGTGTTTTTTGAAAACTTCCGACAGGCGCTTTTTATCTTGCAAATCGCCTTGCTCAAACGGGAAATTTTTTACGGCTTCGCGGTGCCCTTTAGAAAGGTTATCAAACACCACAGGGTTATACCCGCGCTTAGCAAGTGCGCGCACTGTGTGCGAACCGATATATCCGGCGCCGCCGATGACTAAAATATTTTTCATTTATTTCTCCGTAAATTTATCAAAAGGAAACGGCATTAACTCGCTTAGTTTTTTGCAGTAAGCGGTGCGTTTGTTACCGTCCAACACGGCGATGTAAATAGGAGTATCGGGAGATAAAAACTCACTCATCACTTGTCGGCATGCGCCACAAGGGGAATTGAATTTTTGTCCCTTTAATTTTTGGGTAATAAGCGCCAACGCTTTAAATTTACGATGTCCCGCCGAGGCAGCGGCAAAGATAGCGTTGCGTTCGGCGCATACGGTCAAACCGTAGGAAGAATTTTCTATATTCGTGCCGGAAAAGATTTTTCCGTCATCCGTCAGCACGGCGGCCCCAACTTTGAAACGGGAATAAGGCGAATAGGAATTTTCCCGCGCCGCCTGGGCCGCGTCCAGTAACATATTTATTTCGGATTTAGATAGTGTTATTTTCATAATTTTATTTTATAATAAAAATATGAAAATGTGGATGATAGGTTTAATTTGTTTGGGAGTCATCTGGTACATGTGGGGACATAAACCTGCTATTAAAAATGCAAACCGGTCCGTGCAAAAAATCGTCGCGTTTGGCGATAGTTTGACGGCGGGTTATGGGGCGGGCGGCGTGCAAAATTCGTACCCAACGGTGCTGGCTACCTTAAGCGGCAAACAAGTGATCAATTTAGGTTTATCCGGCGACACGGCCGTCAATGCGCCCACGCGTTTGCCGCAAGTGCTGGCGGAAAAGCCCGATATGGTACTTATTGAATTTGGTGCCAATGACCGTATTCGCAACCTCGGGCACGAGGGCGCGGCGCGCGCGGTGGAACAAATCGTGGACGCGGTGCAAGCGTCGGGCGCGATAGCGGTGATTGTGGATACGGGCGGCCCGCAAATGGGTGCGTATACGTCGGCTTACAAAAAAATTGCCAAGGAAAAACAAGCCGTTTTTGTACCGGGCATTATCCGAGGAATTTTTAATAAGCGCGAACTCAAGTCGGACATGATACACCCCAACGCGGCGGGTTACAAAATCGTAGCCGAGCGCGTGTACAAAGTGATTAAACCGTATCTGTAAAGGAAAGGGCGATAGGGCGGACAAATTGTAGGAAGAATTTGTTTTTTTTACTAAACTTTGTGTATACTAAACTTATAAGGACGGGCACATATGAAAAATAAAAGTAGTTTTAAAAATATTTTAGACACCAAAGGTTTTACGCTAATAGAATTATTAGTCGTAGTCCTCATCATTGGTATTCTGGCGGCGGTTGCCCTGCCGCAATATCAAAAAGCGGTTAATAAATCGCGCGCTACGCAAGCGGTGACATTGCTTAAATCGTTAGTAGACGCGCAAGAAGTTTTCTTTGTATCCAATAATACATATACGGATGATTTGACCGCGTTGGATATAGATATCCCTGCGAGTTTGATTTTTGATGAAACCCCGGATGCTACCAAACCGAATCAATATATGTTCCGTTGTAAACAACAACGTACCTGTCAAGCCAAAGCCGCCAGCACCGATTTGCCACATTTTGAATATCACATGACAAATGTGGCAACGCCTTCTCAACAAAAATATTTAGGCAAATTTTGGTGTTGGGTTTCTGCGGATAAAACGAATGTAGCGCGAAATATTTGTAAAGGTATGGGGAAAGTTGATGCCGAAATGCCGGACGGTTACTATCTGATCAATTAGATTATACGTGTGTGGTGTCCTCCAAAAATAGTACAATATACTATATTCTATTTTGGGAGACCAAAACATGGCGAAAAACGATTTGACTACCCGCAATTTGATGTTGGATAGTCTTAAACAGTATGCAAAAAACCGCATATCCTTTAACTTCTTGCGTGAACACGACGCGAAAAATGAAATTCCTTTA
>CACXER010000021.1 GCA_902766765.1 uncultured Elusimicrobium sp.
CGCTGCGCCAACTGGGCTAAAAACTGCTCAAATTATTTTTCCGTTGGCGCGTTCCCTTAAGAGGGAACGAACTTTATGTTACAAGCGCTGCGCCAACTGGGCTAAAAACTGCTCAAATTATTTTTCCGTTGGCGCGTTCCCTTAAGCGGGAACGAACTTTATGTTACAAGCGCTGCGCCAACTGGGCTTAAAACTACTCAAACTATACTTAAAACTACTTAAATTATATTTATATTATAGCATATCTGTAGATAAAACTGCCCGCCCGGTGCAACAAGCCACGAGCGGGGTTTTAATCATTTTTAGGGTAATTAAAATTCCCGCTCGTAAAATATTTCGCGCGGTGTTTCATCCATATCCGTTACGGTGTAGGGTACTTTCGCAAAATCAATTTTCGTTAAATCCACTTTGCGAATGGCGGAGTTGTACATCGTGCGGTAATAAAACGCCGGGTGCGTCACGTCGGAAACGGCCGTCCATTGGGTGGCGCTGGGCATATCCGGTATTTTTTCGCCCGGGGCATATTCCGCACCGATAGGCAAATCAAAATTATTTAAGATGTGAAATGCCTGCGTGACGGCCGCGTATGTATTTGGCGGGATAGGCGCACTGTGTAAGAAAAAGAAAGCACGTACCAGCCGTGAAGGCGGCGTTAAATCACCGGGCAAACCCATTAAATTGGTGCCGCCGCCAAGCGAGAATAAGTGCACCTCTCCCACCGTTTTATCGGGTGTTTCGCCACCGGAAAGGTGGATGTAATTATTCAGGTTGGATTGGTGCCACGGGAAGTCCGGCGAATTCGTAAATACGCCTAAATTATTATCGTAAATGTGACGTTCGCCGCGGTTGGTAATTTCCAAAATTTTACTCTTGCCCGAGGCGTCGCTGATACGCCAATGTCCGGTAGCATAGTGGCCGTTGGCGTCCGGTTTGCCAATCGGGATAATTTCAATTTTCTCCAGCCCCGCCAATGCTTCGTCCACGGTAGCAAAATTGGTGAGCATATAACGCACGAGTTCACCGTCACTGACTGATTTCTTCGTATGCTTGACTTCATACGGCGTCAAACTGCCGTAGTGCGAAAAATAAAAGATACCCACATTGAGCCCTTTTTCATTGACGCCCTCGGTTACAAAGCGCGGCTCCACGGTGCTGGCTCCCACAGCACCGTATTTGTTATACCACGTTTTACCGTTTTCGCCCACTGGAGTCAGCGCGGTGTTTTTCATTCCGCGCGGCATGACGATGAGTTTACTGTTTAAGTTGCCACCTTTCCACTCAATCGTGCGTGCGAGCAACCGCGTGCCGTCTTGTGCGCGAATAGCAATACCGGTGCAGGCCTGTGCCGCCGGCGTGTATAAGATCCCTGCCGCGAGCAGCGCCGCAAGCAGTTTATAACTTATTTTTTTCATACTCCCTCCTTAAAGATATTCCTATTAGACTATATTTGTTGCCAAATTCCTTGTTATAAAAAGGATTATTTTGTGCGGCAAAGGTGGAATATAACGCGGCAATAAAAAAGACTTGACTTTGTTTTTTTTTTTTTTCTTTAATAAGCGTATATTAAATTCCTGTGGAGGGATATGTATGAAAAAGAAAGGTGGTTTGCCGATCGTTTTAGATGCAAAAGATAATCAAAAAAGACGTCATGCTGAACTTGATTCAGCATCTCACCTTATTTTTAATTCTGAAAGCGGTGAGATCCTGAAACGAGTTCAGGATGACAGAATTTTTAATGGTTTTACTTTGATTGAACTATTAGTCGTTGTTCTCATCATCGGCATATTGGCGGCGGTGGCCTTGCCGCAATATCAAAAAGCGGTAAAAAGATCCAGATTTGCCACACTTAAAAATATCACTCGCGCATTGGCTAACGCAGAAGAATTATATTATCTGGCCAACGGAGAATATACTGTAGATGTGGAAGAATTAGACGTCGCTTTGCCGGGAACGATAAAAGCAATTAGTAAACACGCAGATACCAACTGGCAGTACAATCTGGAAAATATAACGTGCACGCTTATCAATAACGGATATGGCGGAATTTCGGCGGCACGTGTGCAATGTCAGCAAAATTATAATTTACTTTACGGTGTTTTTCTACAACATGCCGCTGAACAATATGCCGGCAAGCAACGTTGTGGTATTATATCTACCAATGCTGCCAGTATAACTATAGACCATCAAATATGTAAGCAAGAGTCCGGCGGAGCAGAGGTCGCCGCTAATGGGACAGACTATTTTTATTAAAACAGAATAAACGAAACGGCGCGGGATGAACTAAAGTATTTCCAGCGGGGCAAATTTAAGCATAAACGTGCGTTTCGTGCCGTTACCAAATACGACGGTAATTTTGGCACTGTCGCCACTGCCGGCAATCTGCACGATTTTGCCTTGCCCAAATACCCCGTGTTTGACCAGTCCGCCGATGGCTACGCCATCGGCATTTTTTTCGGCCGGTTTTTCGGGGGTTTTCGGCGCGAGTGGAACGGCGCCGGGTACGCGGCGCGGGTCGGATAAACTGTAACCGGACGGTTTCGGCGCGGCATAAAGCGAACCTACGCCGGGCGTACGTCCGTACGAAAACGAGGAAGACGTATAATCCAAATTTTCATCTTCCTGAATTTCATAACCGTCCTCATCGTATTTTTTCTGAAAACGGCTTTTGCGTGCATATCCTTCAAAATTATTGTTGTATTTTTCACTATACCGGCGTTTGCGTTCGGTAAAGCGTTCATAATTCCCGCCGGAGTAGGAGGAGTTTCCGCCCCAGGCAAAGCGCGCGCGCGGCGCGGTTTGTTCCACGGAATTTTCGTCCACCAGCCCGCTTTCAAACAAAAAGCGCGATGGTAAATTCTCTTGTAATTGCCCGAATTTGCGGCGCGTTTGCGCATATGTCAAAAATAATCGCTTGCGCGCGCGCGTCATCGCCACGTAGCAAAGCCGGCGTTCTTCTTCGGTTTCGTCTTCGTTGTCGCGCCCGAGCGGAAAGAGATTTTCTTCCAGCCCCGTTACAAATACGTTGTCAAATTCCAACCCTTTGGCCAGGTGCACCGTCATTAAAGTAACGGCGCCGCTTTCGCCGGCTTGCGTTTCGTCATCACCGGACAAAAGTGAAATTTCTTGTAAGAAGTCGGCCACGGACGGCTCTTTTTCGCCTTTGGCGCACCGTTCCTCGTATTCTTTGACGGCGTTGATAAGTGCGTCCAAGTTTTGCAGACGTGATTCGGCTTCCGGGTCTTTTTCCATTTCCGCTTTTACGCTGTCCATGTAGCCGGACTCTATCAAAATTTTGTGGAAAATATCCGTCGGTGCGGTAAAGAGCATTTCGCCGCGCCACTTTTCAAAAAGTTGTACGAGTTTAATAGATGCTTTGACAGCCGCCGAACTGAGCCCCGGTACGTACGCCGCATTTTTCAGGGCGTCATATACGGAAATTTGTTTTTCCTGTGCATGCGCAACGAGTCGCTCTTGGGCGGTTTTACCCAGTCCGCGCGTGGGCGTATTGATGATGCGCAGCAAACTTACGTCGTCTTGCGGGCTAACTAAAATCCGCGCGTAACACATTAGGTCTTTAATTTCTTTGCGGTCGTAGAATCGTACCGTGCCGATTAAACGGTACGGGATTTGATAACGTCTAAACGCGTCTTCAAAACTACGGCTCTGTGCGTTGGTGCGGTAAAAAACGGCAATATCTTTTAAACTGGCGCCGTCTAATTCCACCAGTGCTTTGATGTTTTGGCTGACCCAGCGCGCTTCGCGCCCTTCGGTTTCCAGGGGACGTACTTCAATCGGATCGCCGGAGTCTTTTTCGGTAAACAGGTTTTTCTCTTTGCGTTGTTTGTTTTTGGAAATCAGTTTATTGGATGCGTCCAAAATTACTTTGGTGGAACGATAATTTTGCTCCAGCGTAATAATTTTAGCGTCTTTAAAATCTTTTTCAAAGTCCAAAATGTTACGGATGTTTGCCCCGCGCCACGAGTAAATACTCTGGTCCGGGTCGCCCACCACGCACAGTTTGCGGTGCTGGGCGGCGAGGATCTTGGTAATGAGGTAC
>CACXER010000022.1 GCA_902766765.1 uncultured Elusimicrobium sp.
GGGCCAATATGGTATAATAAATTTGTATAGTCGGGAACATTATTTTAAGGAGAAGAGAATTATGAAAAAAGTTTTTGTGTTACTCGCAGTAGCCGTTTGTGCGGTTGCGTGCTCTAATAAAACTGCTAATACCACCACGTCTACTGACGGTAAAACTGTGTATTACACCACTTCCGCCGCCGATGCTGCTAATGCCAAAAATGGGAAATATCAAATTATTGACCAGGAATTTGACAATATGTTAGCGCCGGAATCCGATTACGATTCTCTCTCCGATTACGAGTTACAGGCCTGTGGGGCTTCGTATTTACCGCCGGCTGAAAAACTCAAAAAACCGCAAGCCAAAGAAGTAGCCAAATCCGTGGAAGCCGATGCGGCTAGATTGGCTACCTCTACCAAAGTGACTAAAAATAAAAAGGTTACCAATACCACCAACATCTATTACGTGGACAGCCCGGCTCCTACGACCCCGGCTAAAACTACGACGACAACCACCACTTACGCCAGCGACGGATCTGTCATCAGCACCTCCACTAAATAGGGGGTCGCATGTTACGTACGCTGGAAAAAGAAGCCGTTGTCATGCAAGAGGCCCGTCGTTTATATGGGCTTTTGCACCGAGTATCTAAATCCCAAAACGAAAAGTGGACGCTGGAAGACTGTCTGGCCGCGGCCCCATATACGTTAGCCATCAACCGATTCAAAAAAGAACAAAACGCCGTCATTTTGGCGCACTCATATACCACGCCGGATTTAGTGTATGGCGTGGCAGATTTTCGTGGGGATTCTTACGAATTGGCCTTACAAGCACGTGAATCGGCGGCTGATACGATCGTATTTGCGGGTGTGTGGTTCATGGCCGAAACGGCTAAAATTTTAAATCCGTCTAAAAAAGTACTTATTCCGGCCGGCAAAGCGGGTTGTTCACTCGCAGATTCTATTACCGGTGAGCAAGTGCGTGCGTTGCGTGCCAAACATCCCGGCGTGCCGGCACTTTGCTATATCAATAGTTCGGCGGACGTCAAAGCCGCGTGCGATGCGTGTGTAACATCCGGCAATGTGTATGATATCGCCCAAAAGATGCCCGGGGATAAACTGATTTTTGTACCCGATATGTTCATGGCGGAAAATATCGCGGAGGAATTAAAACGCCGCGGCACGCCCAAAGAAATTATTTCAGACGGTGGTTCGTGTTGTGTGCATGATAAATTTCGCCCGAGTGAGGTAAAACAGTTGCGTCTGCAATATCCGGATATCCGGGTCCTGGCGCATCCGGAATGTTCGTTGGAAGTGTGCCGTGAGTGTGATTACGTGGGCAGTACCAAAGGAATGCTCAATTATGTAGCCAAATCCGATGGGAAAATTTTCGGTTTACTCACCGAACAAGGTCTTGTCAATCGGTTGGAGGCCGAACACCCGGATAAACAATTTGTTTGGTCGTGCGGTGTGTGTAGTTATATGAAAAAAAATTCACTTATAAATACGTTTGGGGCGCTGGTGGAACCTCGGCCCGAACAAGTGGTCAGCGTGGACGAAACAATTGCCGCGCAAGCCAAAAAATCTATTGAAAAAATGTTTGAGTTAGCCCAATGATTCTAGATAAAATTGTTGCCCTTGCCTTGGAAGAAGATTTAAGTTTGGGGGATATTACCTCAGACACTATTTTTGCGCCTGCTGATAAGGCCCGTGCTTTTATTACTGCCAAAGAAGATTTGGTGCTTTGCGGTCTGCCTACCGCGCGCGAAGTGTTTGGGGCGGTAGACGCGTCTGTCCAATTTACGCCGCTTAAAAACGAAGGCGACAACGTCAAAAAAGGCGAACGTGTATTAGAACTGGTCGGTCCGGTTATTTCCATTTTAAAGGCCGAACGCACGGCGCTCAATTTTATGCAGCGTTTAAGCGGTATTGCTACCGCTGCTCGCGCTTGTGCCGAAATCGGCAAAAAATACGGAGTGATGGTTGTGGATACGCGCAAAACGCAGCCCGGTATGCGCCGCTTGGATAAATACGCGGTTCGCACGGGCGGCGCACGCAATCACCGCATTACACTGGCCGACAGTGTGATGATCAAAGATAATCATATTGCGGCGGCGGGATCCATTACCCGGGCGGTAGAAAAAATAAAATCCGTTATCGGGCACACGCCGAAAATTGAAGTGGAAACCACTAATTTGGACGAAGTAAAAGAAGCCTTGCAAGCCGGGGCGGATATTATCATGTTAGATAATATGACCCCGCAAGAAATTTTGCGTTGCAAAGCGGAAATTGCCGGGCGGGCCGTGATAGAAGTGTCCGGCGGTGTAACTCCGGCTAATTTGGAAGAATTTTGCAAAACCGGCGTGGATGTAATTTCCATGGGGGCGCTAACGCACTCCGTTCCGGCAAAAGATTTAAGTCTTAAAATAGTAGAATATATGAAGTAGAGGAAAAAGTAAATGGATTATACCCCTTTGTTTTCTAAAGCCGTACGCCGTTCTAAAGCATCGGCGATACGTGAATTATTAAAAGTGATTGCCCAACCGGAAATTATTTCGTTCGCGGGCGGACTTCCGTCTCCGGATTTATTCCCGGCGGACGAAATTGCCGCCATTATGAAACAGGTAATTTTGGAACATCCGGAGGCCTCCCTCCAATACGGGGCTACCGAAGGGCAAGCCGCACTCAAAAAAGAGTTGATTACGTTACTGAAAGAAACAGAGGATATTACCGCTACCCCGGAGCAAATTTTGGTTGTTTCCGCTTCGCAACAGGCGTTAGATATGACGGCACGTGCCTTTGTCAACGAGGGGGATTGTATCATTACGGCGGCTCCTACGTATTTAGGTGCGCTGCAGGCCTTTACGGCGGCCGGGGCCGATATCCGCGGTGCCAAAAGTGACGAAAACGGCGTGCTTCCCGAAGATGTGGAAGCCCTGCTAGCCGATTTGAAAAAGCAAGGTAAACCCTGCAAGTTTATCTATTTAGTACCTGATTTCCAAAATCCGACCGGTACGACTATTCCCGAAGAGCGTCGTTTGAAACTGCTTGCTTTGGCGAAAAAATACGATACGTTTATTTTAGAAGATTCACCGTACCGTCAAGTACGTTTTGAAGGGACCGCCCCGCGCACCTTCTATGCGTTAGACCAAGGGCATGGTAACGTAATCACCATGTTTACCTTTTCCAAAGTGTTAGTGCCGGGATTCCGGTTGGGCTTTATTGTCGGACCGGAAGAAGTCATCCGCAAATTTGTCATCTTAAAACAAGCCATAGATTTGTGTACCTCGCCCCTTTTGCAAATGGCCACCGCGGCCTATTTGCGAGGTGGACATCTCAAGCGACACATCCAAACCTTAGTGGCATCGTATCGGGAGAAACGTGATTTAATGCTCAAAACGCTTGCCGAAGTGATGCCCGAAGGCGTTACGTGGACGCGCCCGCAGGGAGGACTCTTTCTGTGGTTGACCTTGCCCAAACATATGGATGCCATGGCGCTATTATCCAAAGCGTTAGAACGCAAAGTGGCGTATGTGGCCGGGGTGGATTTCTATCCCGACTGCAAAACCAAAAATGATTTGCGGCTCAATTTTTCTTATTCTTCGCATGCTCAAATTGTAGAAGGACTTAAACGTTTGGCTCAAACAATTAAAGAAAACCTGTAATAACCTTATACAGGTTTTTGCTAGGCGAATATACATGAAGAATACGCTTGTGTTGGGTGTTTTGCTAAGTTGTACGATTGGGGCTTATGCCGCCACCTTCACGGCAAGTCGGGCCTTGTCTTCGCCGACCGAAGTGCAAACTCATTTTACGCGCGATAGTTTTTTGCGTCGTTATTTGCAAGAATCGGTACAAGTCAAAGCCCGTAAAAACGCGCTACTTACTGCCCGGGCGAATTATCAAAATGCTTTCGTAGATTCCTTTTTACCCTCCTTTTCCGTATCGGCGGGGGGCAGTAAAACCTATTCGCGCCCGGATAATGTCCACTCTTTTGACGAGTTTACCCATTTTGATACCAGTGCTTCGGCCGTGGGCAGTTGGAACGTATTTAATATGGGTAAGAGTATGTTATCTTATCAAGACTCCGCGTTGACATTTCAACAGGCCCAAATATCCTTTGATGATTTTATTGACGAGACGGTACTGGCTGCGGTGGATATGTACTACCACCTACTGTTACGCCAGAAGTTGTTGCAAGTGCGTCAAGCCGATTTGGAAATCAACCGCAAACAGTACGAACAAGATAAAGTGCTCTACGATAACGGACTGAAAACGCGTTCGGATTTGTTGTCCAGCGAGACAAGTTACCGCTCGAGCCAATTATCACTTTTTTCGGCTCAAAGTGATTATGCGAATGCGCTCAGTGCCTTTAATGTGGCCTTAAACCAACCCACCGAAACGGAAGTTACTTTGGAAGATTCTTCCGAGAAATCAGTGCCCACATTGCCCTCGTTGGATAGTGATTTAACCAGTGCTTTGGCCCGCCGACATGATGTGTTAGAAAAGCGGTTAGAACTTCAGCAACAGGATATTGCGTGGCGGCTAGGTAAGTTAAACACGATGCCTGCCCTTTCGGTAGATGTGTTTGCTTCTACCGGGCGCGGGCTCAATCGGCACGAATGGTGGAATTACAATTACGGGGTATCGGCGGGGGTGTCGTTTGATTTGGGATTTCTCTATTTGGATAAGTACCGTACGCGGCAAAACTTGTGGCGTACCCATGAAAATGCCTATTTGAATTTTGAACAATTTTTGCGCGGGGTGCGTGATGCGGTGGTGCAGGCGCGAAATGCGCTACTACTCAAAACAAAAAGTTTGGAAATTTCCGAATTGCGCCTATCGGCGGCAGTACAGAAATTTGAAGCCACCCAAACTAAATATAAAAATGGTCTAATGAGTGCGACGGATTTAACCGTGGCCCAACAGTCTATGGTGTCGGCACAAATTGATCACGCTACGCTGATTACGGAGTTGGAAACAACTAAACTTCGTTATCTCCACGCGATAGGAGATCCTATTTTTGATTATTCATTAGAGGAGTTACCATGAAACGTTTGTGGAAAAAACATTGGAAGAAACTGGTTTTTGTACTCGTATTGGCGGGTATCGGTACGGCGGCCTGGTTTTACAGCATTAAACCGTTGGTAGCCAAATTAAAAGGACAAGTGGTTGATCCTAAGGATATTGTGACCGTTAAGAAGGATAAAGTAGAAGTGTTATTTACAGGCTCCGGCACGGTAACAGCTAAGCAAGATATCAAAGTAACCTCCAAGCCCAGCGGTATTTTAAAGGCCGTCTATGTAAAAGAGGGAGATTACGTCAGAAAAGGGCAGGAAGTGGGACTCATCAAACCCGGTCGCAATGAGTTTGAAGATTATAAACCTATGCCTATTTATACCGAGGCCTCCGGTACGGTGGTTAAATGTGTGGGAAACGACGACTACCGCAAAAGTTTATCGGATAAAGATTTATCCTTGCCGCGTTTGGGCACTTTTTTACAAGGAAGTTACGATAATGCCGAAAATGCCACTTGTTTCTTGCGTGTGGTGGATATGAGTTCGTTACTCATTTCTACGTATGTAACCGAAAACCAAATTATGAAATTAAAACCCGGCATGCCGGTTACTATTACCGTCCGCGCTTTGGGGGATAATGCTCCCAAGTTGGAAGGGAAAATTTCGCACGTATCTTCGCAAAGTGAATCTACCGGGCGTTGGGGGGATAGTTCCGGGTTTTTGGTGATTACGGAACTGAAAAATCCCGACAACAAAATCCGCCTCGGCGTCAGTGCGGAAATGAAAGTGGCTATTGATAAAAAAGAAGACGTGCTGACGATTCCGGCCAATGCTTTATTTGAAAAGGAAGGCAAAAATTACGTGTTTAAATATCTGGGGAAAAACAAAACCGAAAAAGTAGAAATTGAAATCGGTCTTACCAGTGAGAAAAATATAGAAGTTACCAAAGGCCTGAACGAAAACGACCAAGTACTCACAACCCTTCCCTACGGAGAATCATGGTAATTGCCCAATGTAAAAAACTGGTGAAAATTTATTCTGCCGCGCAAGATTTCCGCGCGTTGGATGAAGTTTCGCTGACTATTGAACAAGGGGAATTTGTATCTATCATGGGAGCAAGCGGCTGTGGGAAAAGCACGCTTTTGAATATTTTGGGCTTGTTGGATGAGCCGTCCGGCGGCGAGTATGAGTTGGGCGGTGTAGCCACGGCCCAAATGACGGATTTCGAACGCACGCGCTTGCGCCGCCACCAAATCGGATTTATTTTTCAATCGTTTAATTTAATGCCGCGTTTATCGGTGCTGGAAAATATTGCCCTGCCCATGCGCTACACGGATAAACCGCGTGCGGAAATTTTGCCGCGCGCCCGCGAACTGGCCGTGCGGGTGGGGTTAGAACAAAAATTATACAATACGCCCTTGCAACTTTCCGGCGGACAATGTCAGCGGGTGGCGTGCGCGCGTGCGTTAGCCAATAACCCCGCACTTATTTTGGCCGATGAACCGACCGGGAATTTAGATTCTACCTCCAGCGCGGATATTTTGGGGTTACTGCAAGAACTCAACCAAAGCGGCATGACAATTGTCATGGTTACACACGACCCGAAAATTGCCTCCGGTACACACCGCACGATACATATGAAGGACGGAAAAATTATATGAAACTCCCCGATTTAATGGCTACCGGTTGGACGGAAATTTGGGCGCATAAAATGCGTAGTTTTTTAAGTTTCTTTGCGATTGCCATCGGGATTGCTACCTTTTTTTATACACTCAGTGTGTTGAGCCAAGGGTATCGCCGCATCGGGCGAGCGGCCAAAATATCAGGCGAAGGCCGCGTGGAAACTTCTACAAATCATCCGTTGACATTAGTGCAATATAAGGACTTGCTTGGGCAACTGCCGGAAGGCAGTTCTCTCTCACTTGTAACAGATGATCGAATAGTGCACAGAGAATGGTGGAACACCTTGTATCATCAACAAAACCAATTGGTAGGTGCGGCGGCTATCGGTATTTTACCTTCGTGGCGGGATGTGGATTTTGTATACCGGTTAGAAGGGCGCTTTATCAACTGGAATGATGTGGAAAATAAGCATCGGGTAGCCGTGTTGACTGTGTTCCCGCGTGAACAAGCCGTTCGGAAAAAAGCCAAACGACGGCCTTGGTGGGAAGATGAGGAAGGAATTAGTACATTGCGGGATTATTCCGACCATCACCATTTATTACACCAACAAATAGTGCTCAATGACCAAACATTTACGATAGTGGGACTTTTACACTTGCCGACGGAAAATAATGATGCCCGGCTCCCCAACCAACGTGAATGGGTCCCTACACTTTATTTACCTTATACTACCTGGTATGACTTATATCCCAGTGAAGATGATACCCGTGAAGTAAAAATCCGCGTGGTAACGGGGAGAGAATCTTTGGCGCGGACGGCAGCCAAAGGACTTGTGAGTTTTTTGCGTTCCCAATTTGGCATTAACGAAAAGCCGACTATTGAATTTTTCTATGATAAACTGCAAGAACGTCTAGCGCATGTACGCAAATCTTTAAATGATATGCTTTTTATGGGGATTATCGCCATGGTGGCGGGGGGCATCGGTATTATGAACGTAACGATGGCGGTGATTTTTTCGCGCACCAAAGAAATCGGCATCCGGCGGGCGCTCGGGGCGTCGCGCCGGGATATTTTATTTCAGTTTCTCGTGGAAGCCATGTTGCTCGGTTTATGCGGGGCCGTGGCCGGGATGATTCTGGGTTATATGGCCGTACTGCACCTGGCCGAAGATACGAGCCAGATGACGTTTTCGTGGTGGGTAGTAGTCGGGTCTATTATTATTGCGCTGGTTACCAGTTTCCTCTTTGCGCTTTATCCGGCGTGGCAAGCCGCCAAACTTAAACCGGTAGATGCGCTGAAAAACGAGTAGATTTGCGAAATGCAAAACGCCCCCGTTTTAGACGGGGGCGTTTTTATTGTCCAAAAGTTTTTATTCTTGTTCCAACCAATTACGTACTGCCGTAAAAACGGCAGACGGTTCCTTTTGGGCGACGTGGCCTTTGATAGCCATGCCCGGCCCAATCGTAGTTGTTTTGGGGAGAGTTTCTTTAAGCGAAGTTTCCGTGCGTCCCAGCCCGCTTCCCTCATGAGTGGAAAAAGGATGTACAGTCTTATCGGAAAAATCATAACTTTCCAAAAACGTGTAAACGGGCATAGGCATATCGCCCCACCAAATCGGATATCCTATATAAATTACGTCATACTGGGACATGTTTTCCACCCGCTCGGTGAGTGTCGGGCGGGCTTTGGCGGCTTGTTCGTTTTTGGCGCGTTGGGTACAAGCGTCGTATTCGGCGGGGTATTTTTCCACGGCCTGAATGCGAAATAACGTGCCCCCTGTCTGGCGGGCAATTTCTTTGGCTACTTTCTGAGTGTTGCCTTCTTTGATTTCACCTACCCCATAATTTTCCCCGGAGTGCGAAAAATATGCCACCAACACTTTAGGTTTCTGCGCCGCTTGCTCGGCGGTTTTTGTATCGGTTGCCGAGGATGAATTACACGCTGCCATACAACCTACCACAAATAAGAATAAAATTTTTTTCATAAGTTTACTTTAGTGTAGCATATTTAGTATTGGTTTGTTTTTCGTCGGGAAATAAAAACGTGATTTCTTAAATAATTTCGCCACGCTGTTGGCGTGGCGAAACTGCCTATTTCTTATACTCGTTATAACTTACTAGTTCATCAAACGGTTTGCGGGCGTGAGGTTTATCCTGTGCGGCCTCCGGCGCCGGATATCCTACCGCAATCAAGTGCTCTATTTTCTTATTTCCCGGCAGGTTGAAAAATTGGCCGGCTTTTTCCGAATTTAACCACCCAATCCAACACGTTCCCAGTCCTAAGTCCCACGCGCGCAAAACAAAATGCTCGCATGCGATCCCGTGGTCCACTAAATAAAATTCTGTTCGCCGTAAAAAACCGCCCAAGCGGCTGATAAAACTGCCCTTGTCCGATACTGCTGCCACGATGACGGGGGCATTAGCCACCCAAGCGCTCATTTTGTAAGCACCGCTAAAAGCCGCTTTGGCAAATTCTTCTTTGACTTGCGGGTCGTCAATGACAATAAACTCCCACGGTTGGGAGTTGCACGCCGAAGGAGCGAGCCGTGCCGCCTCCAAACAGGCGTTGATTTTTTCCCGTTCTACAGGTTTGTCTTGAAATTTACGCACGCTGTGACGCGTTGAAATTACTTGTTCCAGTTCCATAATTCCCTCCTTTAAAATATAGTAGCAAAAAGGGCACGTTCTTTTATAAAATAAAATTATGTATTTTACTAAGTACAACGGACTCGGAAACGATTTTGTATTTTTGGACGGGGCGGCCGCGTTGTCGGTTAAGAACCCGTCTCTTTTGGCACAAAACATCTGCGACCGCCGTTTAGGCGTGGGGGCAGATGGGCTTGTTTTATTACTTCCTTCGGCACGGGCTGATGTGCGTATGCGCATTATCAATGCCGACGGCAGCGAAGCCGAAATGTGCGGCAATGCCTCGCGTTGTGTGCCGCTACATTTGTTGCGCCGCGGCATGTGTACCAAAAAAGAGATTTCATTAGAAACGTTAGCCGGTATTATCCGCACAAAAATCATTGATGAGTCGTGTGGTTTAGTACAAGTAGATATGGGCCGCCCGCATTTACGGCGTGCCGAAATTCCCATTCTTGGCGCGGCGGACGACCAAGCCGTTGGTGTTCCGGTAGGGGTCGGTGGAAAAACGTTTTTTGGTACGGCGGTGTCTATGGGGAATCCGCATTTTGTTATCTTTGTAGATGATGTGGAAGAAATTCCGTTAGAAAAATACGGCCCCGTAATTGAAACCCACTCGCTTTTCCCGCGTAAAACCAACGTGGAATTTGTGCAAGTGCTTAATAAGTATGCCATTCGTATGCGTGTGTGGGAACGCGGTGCCGGCGTGACCCGGGCGTGCGGAACAGGCGCGTGTGCGGCGGCGGTAGCCGGAGTGATCAATAGTAAAACGGCTGAAAAAATTACCGTTAAATTAGACGGTGGCGATTTGCAAATAGAGTGGCCCGGTCAACAACACGTACTGATGACGGGGCTAGCGCAAGAAGTTTTTACCGGAGAATATAAAGATCTATGACGGCTGTCAATGAACACTATTTAAAATTACAGGGCAGTTATTTATTTTCTACGATTGCCAAAAAGGTAGCCGCATATAAAGAAGCCCACCCAAAGGAGCAAGTAATCAGTTTAGGTATTGGCGACGTGTCTCAGCCGCTTGTTCCGGCGGTGGTGGAAGCGTTACACCGTGCGTGTGACGAAATGGGCAAGGCCGAAACATTCCGCGGTTACGGGCCCGAACAAGGGTATGCGTTTTTGCGCGAAGCCATTTTACAAGGCGATTATGTGTCTTACGGGATTGAATTATCTGCCGACGAGATTTTTGTAAGTGACGGGGCCAAAAGTGACGTGGCGAATTTTCAGGAATTATTTTCCGTGTCAACCAAGGTGGCCTTACAAGATCCGGTGTACCCCGTTTATTTGGATACGAACGTCATGGCCGGCCGCACGGGAACGTATCAAAACGGCCGTTACGGTAATTTGATTTATTTGCCGTGTACGGCGGAAAATAATTTTGCCGCGGCATTGCCTAAGGAGCACGCGGATGTTATCTATTTATGTTCGCCCAATAACCCTACCGGAACGGCGCTTACGAAAGCCCAATTGCAACGGTGGGTGGATTATGCGCGCGAACATAATAGTATTATCTTATATGATTCGGCGTATGAGGCGTATATCACTCAGGAAGATGTACCGCATTCCATTTATGAAGTTCCCGGGGCTAAGCAAGTAGCGGTGGAATTTCGTTCGTTCTCCAAAACGGCGGGATTTACCGGCACACGTTGTGCGTATACTGTGGTACCCAAAGGTGTGCAGGTTACGTCGAAAGAGGGCACAAAAATCAGTTTACAGCAATTATGGTTACGGCGTCAGACCACTAAATTTAATGGGGTGCCGTATATCGTGCAACGCGCGGCGGAAGCCGTTTATTCGCCGCAAGGCCGCACCCAAACGCAAGCGGTAATTGCTACGTACCAACAAAATGCCCAAGTGATTTTATCAGCACTTCGGCAAGCGGGTATCACGGCGTATGGCGGGGAAAACGCCCCCTATATTTGGTTAAAAACGCCGAAAGGGTTAGATTCTTGGTCATTTTTTGATAAACTATTAAATGAAGGGCAAGTTGTCGGTACGCCCGGTGTTGGATTCGGTGCGTGCGGGGAAGGATATTTCCGCTTGACTGCTTTTAATACGCCGGAACTAACGCGTAAAGCCGCTGAGCGGGTGGCCAAATTACAATTTTAATAAGGAGCAACCTATGAATAAACAAGGTTTTACATTGATGGAATTACTTATCACGGTGCTGATTTTGGGCATTTTGACATCCGTGGCGGTGCCGCAATATACGCGCAGTTTGGAGCGCTCTCGTGCAACGGAAGCCATGACCGGGCTCAAGGCATTAAATGATGCCGTCTATGCGTACGCAGCCGAGCGGGACTCTTCCGAAATGTGCCCGAAGTCTTTTCGCAAATTGTTGATTAGTTTGCCGGGCGAGATTAGCGAGGATGGTTCTACTATTACTACGAAAGATTTTGTGTACACATTGGGCGGGGCTACGGGTGCCCTGGTGCCGGGGACGGATTGCCCGGGAGTGCTGGCTACCCGACGCGGGGGGAGTAAATATGACTATATTATTTGGAACCCTTACGTGGTAGGTACTGCCGGGAAGGGCACGTCTCTGGCGTGCACGAGTCCGGGGGGAGTGGCTACCAGTTTGGCGATATGTGAGTCGCTTAACCTGTATACGGTCAATACCTCTCCGTATGCGTCACCGGAGAACCCGGAATAGGGAGATTAAATTCCCTATTGATTTTTCCACAATTTTAGTTAAAATATATATAGGGACATTTTGAAATTATAAGGAGTCTTGTTTATGAAAAAAATTCTCATAGGGTTGTTTTTGTTTTCGTCGTTACCTACCTGGGCGGCTACTCAAAATAAAGTTAGCATGGTTACTTTCTTCCCAGTGCCTTATGTGGCCTACAGTAATGTGTCTGTAGCCAAAGAAATGGATATTGGTTTAACGGGACAGAATTGTTCGTTGACGTTAGGAAGTACAGGATTAAGTTCTCGTCCGCTTGAGGTTGCCAATACCAACGTAACAAACGGTGCGTTATTTTTAGGTGGTAATGGGGCCGTTTCTACCACGGGGCAAGTTGTGTTAGGTTCCGCTTCTTCCGCATGGGACGGGGTGGCTCACTTAGATTTTGCCAGAAACTTAGGTGTCGGTACGGTAAACGGAGCGACCAGTTTAAATACGTCCGAATTACATGTTTCTACTTTAAATCTTTTTGGTCGGACGTTCCCCACTTGTAACGTAAACGGGGATCATACCATTTCTTGGGCGGAATTAGCCCTGGGGCCTAATAAAGACAAAAAGGAAGTTTACCTGGTTTGTGGCCCTATTCCGACCGATTGTCCTGCCAGTACTAAACCGAGCGAGACGTGTACGTGCTCCAACCCGGCGGCAACCGGGTCGAAAGTGGTAACATGTAATGCTTCTACGGGTACTTGGACAGAAGGACAGTGTACCTGTGCTTGCCCGTTGGAGCAAAAGCCGGATGATCCGTCCAACGGTGCTTACTACGTAGAAGGACAACAATGCTCGTGCGCCGGTGCCGGATCCAAGGGAACGAAGCATATTATCAGTAGTGCAACGTGTAATTTGAATACGGGCTATTGGTCGGTTTCTACCCAGTGCACCAACTGCAAATGCCGCAAAGTATCAGACAATTACCAATTTAGTTATGTGGCGAGCGGTACCACGGACACGGAAAACTGCGAAATATCCGGTTACACTCGAAGCAGTAACGACCCTATAGCGCTTTTTGCAAATAGTTCCAAATGTACAGGTGCCAATGGCGGAACTCGTACGCGCACTTGCCAAACGGACGGTTCTTGGTCAAGTTGGGGCTCTTGTTCTAACACGAGACAGTGCTGTTCCAACTCCACGAAACCTTCGCCGACTGCCACGAATGGAATTTGGAATTGTTACGGTTGTTATAAAGAGCCGACCCAAGCTGCAGACCCTAATCCCAAGGATAAGCCAGATCCGCGTTATGGGTACAATCCGCAAGGCACTCAGTTCTCGTTCTATTATGCATCCAATGGCCCTGGTAATGGATATTGTACGAGAGCGAAAAACGCGTCCTCTGCTGCTTCTCATTGGGGGAGTGGCGAGTGTGATGCTGTGAAGAAAGTAGGGCCTGCTGTGTTCTGCTACCATGGTAATTGGGTCGATGCGGGTGGCGCGTGCGCCATATTGTATCCGAGCCTTGGAATTTCGGAAGGGTACATATTTACGGAAGTAAATTGTTAGTTTGTGGTCGTGTTATAAAAGGCCGGGGAGTGTATCCCCGGCCTTTTTACGTGATAGGTTTCATCCCGTCCGGAAATGACTTTGCTGAAAGTATGCAAAAACCCCGTGCGCTAATGCGCCCGGGGTGTAATATAGCGGTTTTAGGTCTTACGCCCGTGCGGCAAGCACTACATTTTGAAGTCTTCGCCTAAATATAAGCGGCGTGCATTGGCATCGTTGAGTAGTGTGTTTTGGTCGCCCTCTACTAAGATTTTACCGTCATAGATAAGGTAGGCGCGTTCCGTTAGCGGCAGCGTTTCGCGCACGTTGTGATCGGTGATTAAAACGCCGATGCCTTTATCCTTGAGTTTAAAAATCATTTGGCGTAAATCCGCCACCGTAATGGGGTCAATCCCTACAAACGGTTCATCCAATAAAATGATTTTCGGGTTACTGATCATACAGCGTGCAATTTCCATACGCCGTTTTTCACCGCCGGACAATGTCCACGCTTTTTGTTTGGCCAGTTTCGTAAGGCCAAACTCGTTTAATAATTCGTCCACGCGGTTTTTTTGTGCTTTCTTGTCTTCGGAAATACGTTCCAAGACGGCCAGTAAATTTTCTTCTACGGTAAGTCCTTTAAAAATGGTGGGTTCTTGCGCCAAATAGCCCAGCCCGTGGCGGGCACGTTCATACATGGGCAAAGCGGTTACTTCGTCATCGTCAATAAAAACACGTCCGGAGGTGGGGCGGATAAATCCTACCATCATGTAAAACGAGGTAGTTTTTCCGGCGCCGTTGGGGCCGAGCAGCCCGACAATTTCTCCCGAGCGGACATGAATGTCCACGCCTTTTACGACCATGCGGTCTTTATATACTTTTACAATTTGTTCGCTACGTAGTTGCATAATATCCTCTAAAATCTCGTATTGAGTTTAGTGTCATTGATCTGGGGTGACACGAGCCACCCTTGTACTTTTCCTTTTAAATCCACGCGTTGTCCGGCGGCATCGCTTTGCACGTTATCGGCAATAACCGCAAAAGTGCCCTGTTCGCTTGTCCCTTGTAACAAGGGCCGGTCGCCATACGCATACGAAGCGTTATTTTGCCCGTCATAAATCATGGTATCGGCCGCAAGGGTGCGTTTCCCGTCGGACAAAGTAGCATCCCCTTCTAACAAAATGTAATCTTGCAGTTGCTTGACGGTTGCTTTTTGGGCGGTAATGGTTTGTGTGCCGTTGGGCGCTTCGCGCTCTATGTGTACGTCTTTTTCCAACACATAAATCTTTTGATTTAAATCAAAGTGTGCTTTGCGTGCGGTGGCGGTGGTCGTTTGATTTTTTTCATCGCGGAATACGAGCGTAATGAAGTTTTTGCCACGGGCGGAGAGGTTGCCGCGTTGGGTGCGGTAGTTGTAAAAACCGTTATCGGCTTGGGCCTGATAAAAGGCACCGTCGGGGTTATTTTGCCGCAGAAACACATTTCCCTTGGCCGAGAAAGTAGATTTGGCGCGGTCAGATAACGCGTAATCCGACCGGAAAATATAGGTACCGTTATCGTAGGAAACGTGGCCGATAAATTCTTCTTGCGATTTGTCTTTGTAAATTACCCAACTATCACTTTGCACCAACCCTCCTAAGGTGGCAGGGAGTTCTTGAACGGCTAATTTTTTGGGAGCCAGTGATTTTTTGGCTTGTGAAAGAGTCGCCTTCGGATGAATGGTAACAGGGGCGGGGGTTTCTATTTTTACGGCGTGACACGCTCCCATCCACAGGAGGGTGGGTAGAATGATGAAGATAGAAAGCGGGCGTTTTACCATAATCAACGTTTCAATTCGCTTGCCTGTTGGGGTAAGCGGGTGCTCTGTTTTTTCAGTTCAATGCGGGTGAGTTTAGAATTGGTTTCAATCCCGCCGCGCGCGACCGATTTGGCGGTGCCGCGCGTAATAGTTGTTTTTTGGTCCGACCAAATCCGGTCATTATTTACGTCGTAGAAAAAGCGTTCTGTGGTAATAAGCGTTCGCTCGGTGAGCGAGTTGACTTGCGCATTCCCTTCAATGGTAACGAGTTTTTGGTTATAGTCAAAAGTTCCGCTCTCTCCGCTCACGCGGGCACTATCCTGCCCGTTTTGTTTAAGCAGCAACTCCGGATTTTTCAAGGTGGCGCTGGTAAGATCGGCGAAGTCCACGGCATCGGCTGTCAGTACCCATTGTTTTTGATTGTCTTTGGATTCAAAAATGGAAACGCGGTTGGCAATCTGCACACCGGCGTTATCGTCGGGTGAGAAAGTTTCCGGTTTTGCGCACGCCGCGAGTAAACAAAGGGCGCAAAATAGAATTGAATTTTTCATACGCGTTTCTTCCTGGTCGACGGCGTTTTATTTAAAACGTTTCACTACGTCGTCAATCTTGCATAACTGACGTACCATTTGGGTAGTTAGTTTGAAATCTAGCGAGTTGGGCCCGTCGGATAGTGCTTGTTGCGGAATAGGGTGCACTTCAAAAAATACCCCCGCAATCCCCAAAGCCGTTGCGGCACGGGCAAGCACAGGGGCCATTTCACGGTTGCCACCCGTGCTCTTGCCTAACGCACCCGGTTGTTGCACCGAGTGGGTGGCATCAAAAATGACGGGATAGCCAAATTGTTTCATGACTTCTAAGGAACGCATATCTACCACTAAATCGCCGTACCCAAACGAGGCACCGCGTTCGGTCAGTAAAATACGGTGATTGCCGCGCGATTCTATCTTTTTAATCACATATTCCATGGCGGCCGGCGCCAAGAATTGACCTTTCTTTACATTGACAACGCGTCCGGTGTCGGCACATGCCAATACCAAGTCGGTTTGGCGGCATAAAAACGCCGGAATTTGCAACACGTCTGCCACTTGGGCCGCTTCTTCGGCTTGCCACGGTTCGTGTACGTCTACAAGGAGGGGTAATCCGGTCATTTTTTTGGCTTTTTCCAAAATGGCAAGGCCCTTGGATAACCCCGGGCCGCGGTACGCGTCCAGCGAAGTTCGGTTGGCCTTATCAAAGGAGGCCTTCAAAATAAAAGGGTGGTGAAAAGGGGCCAAAATTTGCTTGAGTTTTTTGGCGGTATCTAGATAATGTTTTTCGCTTTCGATGACGCACGTCCCCGCCATAAATGCCAGCGGGCGTGTGTTGGAAAGCCGATAATTACCAATTTGAATAGTTTTTTGCATATAGTTAAATAATAGCAAATTTTACACCTTTTCTTTTAGGATCTTGCGGGGAAAAACTTGTTTTTGCGGTGCGGTATTTTATACCATAAAGAAAACATATTACGGGAGGTTGTATGAAACAAGGTTTTACGTTAGTAGAAATGTTGGTCGTTGTCGTAATCGTTACCATTTTAGCGGTAGTTGCTATTCCGCAGTATCAAGCGTCCGTAGAGCGTTCCCGCACGGCGGAGGCCTTGTACAATGGGCGGGTTTTGTTGGATAGTATGAATCGGGCGTTATCGCTTAGCCCCAACGATGTGCCCAAAACTAAACAATCGTTGGACGTTAAAATTGGCGGTGGACAATGGCGGGATGACAGTTCTTTTTATACCAAAGATTTTCGGTATGATATTTCGAACGGCTCTTATTTGCAAATTGAACGTATTGCCGGTGGAAATATCCTATATGTGCTATATATGTACAATCGGTATGTCCCGGCGGATGACGGCCTGAGAGTATGCGTATGGCATTCCGATCTGGGCAAAACCGTGTGCGATATACTCTCCAACCAAGGGTTTATCGGAAAGTCCGGCGAATAACAGATCTCTATTTCAGATATACGAAAAAACACCCGCCTGCAGGCGGGTGTTTTTAATGGAAGATAATTTACCTTGTACCGGTGCTGCCAAAACCACCGCTGCCGCGGGTGGTATCGCTGAGTTCGGCGGCTTCTTCAAAAGACGGATACAACGTCGGCAACACAACCAGTTGGGCCACTTTTTGGCCGGCCTCAAATACAAATTCGGTTTCGTTTAAGTTGTACATACATACAATCAGTTCACCGCGGTAGGGGGCATCTACCAACCCGGCCATGGCTTTAATGCCTTTACTTTCTACCGAACTTTTACCCCAAATAACACCGGAGGTCTGTTCCGGTAATTCTACACACACGCCGGTATGAACGTGGGTAATGGCTCGGGGCGGAAGTACCGTGCGGGTGAGCGCAAATAAATCGGCACCGGAATCGGTGGCGTGGGCGCGCAACGGGAGTTTGGCGTTAGGGTCTAATTTTTTGACACGGATAACAGGTTGCATAAGTTTACTCCATTAGTTTTTCGATTTGGCGCATGGCATTTTCGGCGTATGTTTTTTCTTCGGCGGATCCGGATAATGCTAACGCTTTAAGTGGGGCGATGAGCCCTTTTAACAAATAAATATCAAAAGTGCGATCAGACGAATAGGCGAACGCGTCGGGGTTGGAAAGCACCCCAGCCATATAGGCCGCCGCGCGGGCCGCATTGATGCGTGCATTTGTCTTGGTGCTTGTTAAATTCTGGCGCAAGGCGTCGGTTGCGTAACCGGGCATAAATCCAAGTGCCAACGCACACGTGGTGGCATACGCAGAGGCGGGCTTATTTTGCAATCCTTTGGTAACGAGAGGAAGCGTGTAATCCCGTTGAGCGGCCAGCCCGGTAGCAATGATGGCTTGAACGGAGGGGGCACTTTCTTTTTTGGCCATTTTGAGTAATTCTTTAGCGGCTTGTTGGGTATGTAAATCCCCTAACCACGTGGCCGTAGCGGCGCGGATTTGTTCGTCGGAAGACGTGGTTGTTTTTTTAAGAATAGACAGCGGGCTTTTTTCCTTGCCGGTTAAAACGTTCATAGCCCGTGCGGCGAGTGCCGGATCAAAAATATATAAGCGTACAATTTCCGGGGTGTAGGCAGTAGTTTGAGGATTGATAATCGCATAGGCCGCGGCCGCGTAGGCGCGCAGTGCCGGGTCTTGGCTGATCAATGCTTGCTCTAAAATCGGCGAAAGTTCCGTGTGGACAGACCCCATAGCCGTAATAATAACCGCGGCAAAAGTTTGTTTAAGTGCACTTTCCGGACGCATTAAAATACTAAAGAGAGCCGGCTCTTGTACTTTGGCGGGGGGATTTTTGACTAAACTGGCTCCGGTAGCAAAAATAATTTCAGGGTCGCTGGCGGTACGGAATAAAGAGAGCACCTGTTGGTTTTCTGCGGCGGTACGTTGGCGTTTTTGAAGTAGCGGCAATACTTTATCTAACGCCGGGGAAGCGGCCTGAGCGGACCATAAACTACCTAGTAAAAAAACACTGATGACGGCTAATTTTTTCATAAAATTTTCCTCACTTTTCTTTATTATAACATTATACGGACGTTGCTTGGGGGAAATCCGGCGGTGCTAGTCAGCCGGGGCGCGCAAATGATACAATACCCGTATGAAGAAAATTCTTTTACTGCTTAGTTTGCTTGCGTGTGTTTGTAACTCCTGGGCACAGGAGGCCGACTCGCGCATTTTTACCCATCCGGGCCGGGAAACTTTTGTATATTTCCCTTCGCAAGAATTAGGTCCTACCAATACCGTTACTTTTTTCTTACCTGAAAAATCAGTACCGCTTACACAAAGTTATCCGGTCATTGTTGTGTTGGGGCTAGTGCCGAAACAAGCTCCGGAAATAGCGCAATTTCAGCAAGAGCATCGGGCGATTGTAGTGGGTATCAATTTTGAAGAAAAAGATTATGCCACACGGGCCACACAAATTGAACGGTTTTTAATGCGCGAATTGTTACCGTATGTGGACACGAATTATTTGACGAAAACCGGACCCGAAAACCGTATTTTGGCCGTGCAAGGGAAAAGTGCGGCACGCATTGCGTTGCACGTTACCCAAAACCCGAATTTGTTTGGAGGGGTGGCGCTATTTTCACCCGGGGATGTGTGGAACGATGTTGACGTCCCCAATGTGCGTACGCTGGTGGTGGGTACGCAACCGGAATTAGCCCTGGCCCAAGAGACATTGGAACAATATGGCAAAACGTACGGACCGGATTTTGCCTTACGTTACAATCGGGCAAACGAATTATGGTTTCGCGGGATAGATGCCTCGTATTTGTGGGCGGATAAAGCACAAACGCAAGTGAAATATGCGCGGGCAGATGTGTCTTTAAATAAGGTCTCACTTGCTCAGCCGCAAGATGTATTTTTACGGATCTGGGTGGTATTAGCGAATAATTCACTTTTCCATTATGTTCCCTCCCAATTGCGCATGAGTCCGCCGTATTTGACTTGGGATCCTTTGCGCGGGGCATTACAAGCCGTTTCCGGGGCTGTTCCCGGAACAGTACGTGTGCGTAATGTTGTGGATAAACCGGCGTTTGCGGTGAAAGTTCGCTTGAAAAAATAAGCAGAAAGGCATTTTAGTGGCTTTTTAGGCAAAAAAAGAGCGACTTGTCAACAGTTTTTTCAAAAGTGTGAAAAAATAGGGGTAATTTTTAGTGATTGGGAATCCTCGTCGATAAAAATAGCATTTTTCGTTATTTTTTAGCGGAAAATCAAAAGTTATCCACAGAAAAATTGAGTTATCCACACCCCAATATCCAAAAACCGTTTTTTCATTTTAAAGTGCTATCTCAAAACACGAAAAATGTAGAGTAAAACGGGGGTTATCCACAAGTTATCCACAGTATGTGGATAACTGGGGACAAATAGATTTTTAAGTTAGTAGGTATATTCTTTTGCTATAATGGGAACAGGAGGATTTATCATGAAAACAAAACTTTTTTTACTTTTAGGTGTTGCCTTGATGTTGTCAGCGTGTGCTTCCGGTCAAACGGAAGAGGATGAACTGACCCGTCCGAAAAAAACTGACCCGGCCATTCAGGAACAGCAAATCCGCAATGAACATCTCTCGGCCCAGACGGCTAAACAAATGAGTAAGAGCCGAAAAATCCCTTCCATTACGTACGAATTTGATTCTATCCGCCCGCCGGAAGAATCGTATCCGCTTTTGGATAAAATCGTAACGGTGTTACAAGATGACCCTACCTTACATTTAGTGGTAGAAGGTCACGCCGATATTGTGGGGTCGGATGAATATAACTATTGGCTCGCCGGCGCGCGTGCCGCGGCGATGAAATCGTATTTAGTTAGCCGCGGTATCAATGCCGAACGCATCCGCATTCACTCGTACGGCAAGGACCGCCCGATTACGTTAGATACTTCGTCCGAAGGAAGAAAGGCCAACCGCCGCGTGGAATTTAAACTCACTACGCGCACTTGGCAAGCCATTTATTAGACGGTTTGAAGATAGCGATAATAGCGCGCCTGAATTTCGGGTGCGCTATATTTTTGTATTTTTCTGTCGGTTAAACAAAGGCTCTTGACTTTGTGTTTTTTTTTTTTATTCTATAAATAGGAAAAATCTAGCAAAAAAAGAGGGTTGTTATGAAAAATGAAATGTGGTGCAAATTAGGCGGGTTTACACTGATAGAATTATTAGTAGTCGTCCTTATTATCGGTATATTGGCGGCGGTGGCTCTGCCGCAGTATGAAAAAGCGGTGTGGAAGTCACGCTATTCACAATTAGTGACGGTGGCTAGTTCTCTTGCTCAAGCCGCGGAAGTATATTACTTGGCTAACGGACAAAATCCGACGGACATGGAAGAATTATCTGTGGAGATGAATTGTGAGAGATCTCTGGGCGGGCGTTGGAAATGTGGCGACTTTTATTGTGATCTAAGGGCCAATAAAACTATAACCTGTATGAACGAGGAGTTTTTGAAAAACGGGTATGGAATAAGTATAAATTTTGATAGCTCTGTTGCAGGACAACGGTATTGTATAGCTATGGCCGGGGAAGGAAATGATAAATATAATCAATTTTGTAAAACTCAAACACACCAAGCCAGTCATGCGTTTGCGTATGGTATTTTAGATGGAAGCGGAACCTTGTCATACAAATCTACTAATTGGTATGCTTATTGATCCGGTAATAAAACCCCCGCTGTGCAAGCGGGGGCGTTTTTGTGTACGTTATACAACTTAAACCTACGGTATAGAGTCCATAATTTGGCGCAGCTCTTCTTCACTTTTATCGCGTACTTCTACTGTTTTTTCTTTGCCTTTGTTTCCTTTGACGATGATAATGCTGCTTTCTTTTACGTTAAAGAAATCGGCCAGAAAAGTTTTCATCATAGCGTTAGCCGGTTCATCGTCTACTTTTTTGTTTTTAATCTTCACACGCAAAACGCTACCGATACGGCTGATTACTTCGTTGCGTCCCGCGGTGGGAATTAAACGGACTTTAATAATCATAAGGACTCCTTAAACTTAGGCAAATAATTTGCTGCCAATTCGGGGCAGTGTGGACCCTTCCTCTACTGCCACCACAAAATCTTCACTCATCCCTAAAGACAAATACCGCTCTTGCCCGGTGGGGAAATCTTCGTCAAACGCTTGTTTAAGCGGGGTAAATAAGGCCCGCAATTCACTTTCCGGCGCGCCTTGCGGCGCAATGGCCATATACCCGCAAACTTTCAAATTTTTCAGCCCGCGCACTTGTTTGACCAGTTCACGCGCTTGGGGTAAAGGCAAACCCGTTTGCGTTTCGCGGGTAGTCAGTTTTACTTGCACCAAAACCCGCAGTATTTTGCCGGCGGGGACGTGTTTATCTAATAGTACAGCGGTGGATAAATCGTCCAACGAATCAATAAAATCAAAAAACTGTGCGGCTTTGGCCGCTTTGTTATGCTGTAAATGTCCGATTAGGTGCTTGATTACAGGAAACGAAGCAAATTCGGGGTTCGTCCAGCGTTTTTGTGCTTGTTGCACACGGGATTCGCCGATATGTTTTAATAATCCTTGTCTAAGTAAACACAACACATCTTCGTCTTGTGCATATTTTGTAACAGCCAGAAGTGTTACGTTTTGTACGTTACGTCCGGCCCGTTGACAGGCAGCCGATAGGGAGTCTTGTACCTCTTGAAAATTCTTTCGGAGTTTTTCTTCCCTATTCATAAAAAATCCCTTGACATATTATACAAAAATTTACTTTAATACGCCATTTTTTTTAGCAAATTCTGTCGGAGAAGTGCTAAATTTCATAAAATATAATTATGCAAGCCGTTACCCGTAAAGGAATGTGGCTCGTGGCCGTAGCAAACGGGATTTTACTGTTTGGTTACGGGCTATCGTTACCTTTTTTCACAATTTATCTAATTAGCCAGCAACATCTGCCGCCCGCTATGGCGGGCTTGGTGGTGGCGCTGGCCGGTTTGTCGCGTTGTGTATCCAGTGCTATTTCCGGCGAACTGGCAGACGCGTTTGGGCGTAAAAATGTGATGATGTGGGGGTTGTTTTCCCAAATCGTAGCGATGTTTGCGTTGGCCTTATGTATTGAACTCCACGTGCAAGCCGGATGGATGTTGACGTGTTATTTCTTTACTACTTTTTTGGGGGCTTTTTTTCGTCCGGCGGCTAACGCCTGGGTAACCGACCACACGAGTCCCAAAGAACGTGTAGAAGCATTTGGGATGATTCGTATCGGGCTCAATATCGGGTGGGCGCTCGGGCCGGCGGTGGGGGGATTTCTCGTTCGCTATTCCTACAGTGTGGCGTTTTATTTTACAGCCCTTTTGTATGCTACGACTATCCTGTATTTAGGACGGCTGATTAAAGACCGCACTTCTAAAAAAGGCGCGCGGGCCCGTTCGCGTAAACCCAGTTTTGTAACCATGCTCGGCTCCCTCAAAGATACACGCTTAGCCCTTATTTGTTTATACGTGGTGATGATTACCGCCGTCAATTCGCAGTTGGTAGTGGGGTTGTCCATTCATTGCAAACAGTATTTGCAAATGCCGGAGTATTTTATCGGTTGGTTCTTTACCATTAACGGTTTGGTGGTAATTTTGTTACAACAAACTGCGTCTAAATGGATGGCCAAACACCGGCTTTCTACGGCGATGTTTTGGGGATGTATGTGTTATGCGGTGGGGTTTGGCTCTGTCGGATTTTTCCGCTCGTTTGTGCTGATTGCGGTAGGGGTGTTTTTGGCGGGCGTGGGGGAACTGATTGTATCCCCCGGCGAACAGACGATGGTGTCCAATATTGCTTCGCGCGAAACACGCGGCCGGTATTTAGGGCTTTTAATGGTGTTTTATAACATGGGATCTGCCGTCGGATTTTTTGTAGCCGGGCTACTGGGAGATTATGTCGCCCCGTACCTGCTGGCCGGCCCGTGGCTTATTGTGGGGGCGGTGGCGGTACTTGCGGGCGTGGGCTTTTGGCGCATGCGTTACCGCTTGACAAACGACGAAGATGGCAAACAAACTGCCCCGATACCGATAAAAAAAGATACAATAACTTTAAATTAAATAAGGAGTGATTTTATGCGTGGACTTCTTTTTTGTGTATTGACCCTTGTCTTAGGTGGAGTGATTGGACTTGGGCTTGAAAAACTGGCTTCGTTGCTGCCTGCCGAAATGGCCGGTGCGCTGACCCGGGTTTACGGGTTAGGGATTCACCCGCTGGCGCTACATATTACCATTTGCGGGCTTATTGGGCTCGTGCTGGGGTATTTGATTATTTCTAAATTTGTACGGAAATAGTATGCAGTTGGTGCTTGCTTCTAAATCACCGCGACGCATTGAACTGTTGCGACAGTTGGGGATGAAGTTTGACATTATCCCGTCACAATGTGCGGAGAAAAGTACGAAGAAGCGTCCGTCTTCGCGCGTAAAAGAATTAGCCATACAAAAAGCGTTTGATGTGGCCCGAAAATATCCCGCGGCGGTGGTTATCGGGGCCGATACCTTGGTATATTGCAAGGGAGAAATTATCGGCAAGCCCAAAGACAAGCAAGACGCCTTGCGTATTTTGCGCAAACTCAACGGCGCGTGGCAAAGCGTGTATACGGGTGTGTGTATTATCAATTTACAAACGCAAAAAATGGTGTTTGGGTGTGATGTTTCCAAGTGCAAAGCGCGTAAATTGTCTGAAGGCGAACTTGCCCATTTAGCGGGCAAGCACATGGATAAAGCCGGAGCGTATGCCGTGCAGGATAACGAGGACCCATTTATAGAAAAAATCGTGGGAAGTAAAACCAATGTGGTGGGATTTCCGGTAGAATTTTTTAACAAATTATTTAAGGAGTTTTTAGCATGATGACACAAACAGATTTACTGATTATCGGGGCCGGCCCTGCGGGGTGCAGCGCGGCCATTTATGCCGTGCGCGCCGGGGTAAAAACCGTGATTGCCGGGGGCAGTGTGCCGGGTGGGCAACTGTTGCAAACGAGCGAAATTGAAAACTACGCCGGATTTGTAAACCCGGTAGGTGGATTTGAAATGATGGACGCCATGCACAAACAATGCAAACGCTTGGGAGTAGAATTTACGTCTGATGAAGTAACTAAAATTGAGGGTGAAAAGCCGCCTTTTACCGTTACTTGCGCGGGCGGGAAAACCTATCAGGCCACGAGTGTGATTATTGCAACCGGTGCTCAAGCGCGCTGGCTCGGGCTTCCCGAGGAGGAAAAATTACGCGGCAAAGGTGTTTCTGCTTGTGCTACGTGCGACGGTTTTTTTATGCGCGGTAAAAACGTGTGTGTAGTGGGGGGTGGAAATACAGCGTTTGAAGATGCGCTTTTCCTGGCGCAATTTTGCCCCAAAGTGTATTTGGTTCACCGCCGCGAAGGATTCCGTGCCGACCAAGTAACCGTAGAACAAGCGCGTAAAAACCCAAACATTGAATTTGTGTTAAATGTCGTACCGGAAAAAATCTTAGGCGAAGAAACCGTCACCGGGCTTCGTGTTAAACACGTGCAAACGGGCGAAACGAGAGATTTAAATGTGTCCGGCGTGTTTGTGGCGATAGGAGCCGTGCCGCAAACGGGATTTTTGAAAGATTCGTTGGTGGCCTTGTCCGATACGGGGCTTGTGCTGGCAGACGATCGCACTCATACGACCATAGAAGGTATTTTTGCCGCGGGTGATTGTGCCGATAAATACTACCGCCAAGCCATTATCGCTGCCGGATCCGGTGCCAAAGCGGGTATTGAGGCCGCCGCGTTTATCAATAAACACCGTTAAAAGGGTTGTTCCATTTTATAGGGCCTACCCTGTGGGTAGGCCTTTTGGCCCTTGTGGCCTTATATCGTTTTTTGGGAAAATAAAAAGAATCATTTTAATCATCACAAGCAGTAGGAGTCAGAAAAAATGAAACTGAAAAAAGTTGTACTTGTTTTTTGTTGTTTAGTAGGTTGTTTGGGTGTTGCCAATGCGCAATTTGGCCGGGGAATGTTTAGAAAACCGGTTGCCAACAAATCACATCACTCGTCTTTTAAAAAAACACCGCAAGACCGAGCCGCCAAAAAAGCGCATCAGGCCAAATGGTCGTACCGCCCGCAGGCAGAAGCAGATGTACACATCGGTCGTGTGCTGTTGCAAGAAAAATTGCCGTCTATAGGGGCCACTTCCGGATACGTACGTCGGGCCAAACGGGGAGAAAAATGGATTTCTAAACTTTCTCCGAAAATTTCTCAACAACTCATCGCCCGTCATATTGTGGAAGCATCTTTCCCGGGCTATATCACAGATTTTATGCACGAATTCCGTGTGTTTGAAGAAGAAAGCGAACTTTCATGGACGGGAGAATTGTCCAAAGCGTTAGAAGTATATGGTTCGGAAGCCAAGTTTGTCGGTGGGTTTGTGCCGTCTTTTGCAGAGGCCGTTGAATTTTTAGACCGGCCCGGCCTGTGGTGGACGGATAACGCCAAAAATGCGCTGGATGAAGCGTGGTTCCGGGGAACGCAAATGCGGTCCGGATTTTTTGTAATAGCGGTGCGCTCGCCGTTGGTAAAAGAAGGAACCGATGTGCTCCTCCTAGATCCCAAAGGAAAACGTTTTATTTCGTTGGAGGACAGCAGACGTTTGGCCAAAGAAACAAAATAGTACATTGATTTGGGAACAGTTGTTTGAAAACGGACGCCCTATAAGGCGTCCGTATTTTTTTGCTAGACTTTGCGTACAAGGTGTATTATTTGAACCAGTTGTTAGAACAATTCATTTAGTCCCAGTTTATCCAATAACCCGTCGATAATTCCGGCGGGTTTTTCTTGGGCAACTCCCAGTTCTTGTTCCTCACGCAAAAGCGCATGGCTTACCAGCGCAATCGCGCCCGCGTAAGTTTGTCCGTTTGCTTCGCCACAATCATTGACTAAATTTTCCGCGGCGGCTAAACGAATTTTGCGCGCACCAAAGATTTGTTTGCAGCGCTTAATCATTTTTTTATCGGCGGCAGTTCCGCACAATACCATTTGCGGGGAAGGATGTTGCAAGTATAATAAGGAAGATTCCAACAGTTCTTTTTTAATGGCTTGCAGTAAATCTGCGTTGGCTGTTTCCAGCACCTCATCTATCAGTTCATCCGTACCGGGTTCGTACGTTCTTAAAACGTCCAGCGCTGTTTCTTCGTCGTTCTGCAATACGTCCGCTACGGCCCGCGCCAGGCGGTTTAGCCCAAACGGAATTTCCCACGCTTCTACTAACGCTCCTTGATAATACATCGCGGCAGAGGTGCGCGTTTGTCCGATATCTAATAACAGCGTATTGGTTTGTTTTTCACTTGCGTTTATCAGTTGGTCGGCTTGTGCAATAATAGAGGGTAAAATTTGGAAATCGGCACATTCGCACGCCGTCAGCACATTGGTAAGCGTTTTCAAATGCGTGGCCAGGGCAAGTGATAAAAATGTTTCTACTTCCAGGGTAAATCCGGCCATGCCGCGTGGGTTGATAATACCCACGTTCCCGTCAATACTGTACGATTGCGGCAGTACGTCCACCACCTCCAGCGTATCCGGTAGCGTAGTGGGAACGGAGTTATGCAAGGCCGCGTCCATTTCACGTGTGCCTATTAAATGGTTGCGCGTGGCAACCGATTCAAAACCACTGGAGCGTTTAAACGATAAAAAATGACCTCTTAGGCCGACCACGACGGACAGGGCCCCTTGTGCGTGTGTGGCCATTTCGTTAAAAATCGCACAGAGTTCTTCTTGTGCGCCCTGCATGTCGCGCACGAGCGCTCCCGCGAACGACGAACACGGCTTGCACAGCGCACGGCGTACGCGCAAGGTGTTTGTTTTTTCATCTTGGGCCAGCAGGGCGGCAACAATTTCGTTACCGTAAAAATCTAGGGATAATAGTTCGCGGGTCATACTAAAAACTCCAGTCCTATTTTATCAAATTTGGCCAAAAGTCAAATTTGTATTGGTAAACGCTCAAAATGAGAAACGGCGATAGGTTGCCTGGCCCGTCTGAGCGCGCGCTTGCGGTTCATTTCTCGTCGGAAAGTATACGATAAATTTAGTAAAATATATATATGATTGATATTCAAAATCTTTCCTTTCATTTTGGGCTGCGCACCCTGTTTGAAGACACTTCTGTGATGATTCAAGACGGACAGAAAGTGGGGCTTGTCGGGCCGAACGGATGCGGAAAAAGTACGCTGTTTAAACTGATTGAAGGAAAGTTTTCGCCCGATGGCGGAAAAATAGAAATTTCGCGCAGTACACAAATTGCTTCTGTGGCGCAGGATATTGCGGACCCGTCGGTACCGCTACTCCCCTATGTGTTGGCTGCCGATAAAGAATTGACGCGTTTGGAAAAAGAGTTGGAAAACCCGAATATCTCCGGCGAGCGTATGGCGGAAGTGTTTGATAAATTAGAGTTTTTAGGGGCCCATAGCGCACAAGCACGGGCGAGTGCCATTTTAAGCGGTCTCGGGTTTTTAAATGCGGATTTCAACCGCCCCTTACGGGAATTTTCCGGTGGGTGGCAAGTGCGTGCCAATTTGGCGGCCACACTTTATGCGCCGTCTAATTGTTTGCTGTTAGATGAGCCCACCAACCACTTAGATTTGGAAACGGCCCTGTGGCTGGAAAATTATTTAACGCGCTTAGATAAAACTATTTTTATTATCAGCCATGACCGCCATATTCTAAACCGTCTCTGTGATAAGATTATCCACGTAGAAGAAACGCAACTCAAATTGTATAACGGTAATTATGATACGTATGAACGTACCCGCGCTGCCGCTATAGAAGGTGCCAAACTGGCCGCGGCCAAGCACGAGCGCGTGGTGGCGCATTTGCAATCGTTTGTGGATCGTTTTCGCTACAAAGCCACCAAAGCCAAACAAGCCCAAAGCCGTATCAAAATGATTGAAAAGTTAGGGGCGGCCCCGCAAATTCCCAAAGATCCGGAAGCACATTTTGAATTTCCCTCGCCGGAACGGTTGCAAAATGCCCTGGTTACTATTGAGGGCGGCGTGGCCGGGTACGACGATAAACCGGTATTGGAAAATTTAAACTTGCGCATTGAACCTGATGACCGCATTGCCTTACTGGGTGCTAACGGAAACGGAAAGTCCACTCTTGCCAAAATTTTATCCCACCGGTTGCTACTTATGAGCGGGAAAATGACGATGGCTAAAAAAATGAAGATCGCCTATTTCTCCCAACACCAAACGGAAGAACTGGATGTGGAAAAAACACCGTACGAGCAACTCTCTGCCGTTATGCCGCTGGCTACCGAAACACAAATTCGCGCGCAGTTGGGTGCGTTTGGGTTAAACAAAGCCAAGTCCGATACGCTCATCGGGCAACTTTCCGGTGGTGAAAAATCGCGTTTATTATTGGCGCTTATTACCAAAGACGCGCCGCATTTACTCATCTTGGACGAGCCTACCAACCATTTGGATTTGCAATCGCGCCAAGCATTATTAGAGGCGTTAAATGAATATACCGGGGCGGTGGT
Organism: uncultured Elusimicrobium sp.; assembly: GCA_902766765.1. Taxonomy (GTDB): domain Bacteria; phylum Elusimicrobiota; class Elusimicrobia; order Elusimicrobiales; family Elusimicrobiaceae; genus Avelusimicrobium. The sequence continues at coordinate 29,232 of CACXER010000022.1, forward strand.
GCTTATTACGCACGATTTGCACGTGATAGAACTGACGTGTGATACGTTGTGGATTGTGCGGCGCGGCACGTGCCAAAATTTCATGGGCGATTTGGATGATTATAAAGCACAACTCTTAAAAAATAATGACCGCAACGATTTGGCAAGTGATAAAATGACATCCAAAGAACTAGCCCGTAAAGAAGCGGCAGCCCGTCGGGCACGGGTGGCCCCCTTGAAAAAAGAAATCCGCGCGTTGGATGAAAAACTGGCCAAATTGACCGCCCGTAAACAAACACTAGAAGAACAATTGGTACAGGTCTATTCGGCGGATAGCAGTATTGAACTGGCGTTACTCAATGCGCAACTGAAAGATGTGGAAGAAGAATGGTTACGTCTCAATGAGGAGTGCGAAGAAGCATTAAAAAGTTGATATGAATATTTTTTCCCGCTTACCTGAATTTTTACAACGTGCCCTTTCCCGGCAAGGTATTAAAACACCTACGCCGGTGCAAACGGCCGCTATTGCGGATATATTAGCCGGGCGCGACGTGCTTGCTACCGCACAAACCGGAACGGGCAAAACGTTGGCATTTTTACTACCGCTTGCGGCGCGGTTGTGGGTGCGTCCGGACGCAAACGCGCTGATTTTATCTCCCACGCGGGAATTGGCGCAACAAATTTTTGAGGAGTGGCGGAAAATTACCGACGGGCAAAATCTACCGGCCGCGCTTATTATCGGGGGGGATAATATCCACAAACAATTTGCCGATTTGCGGGATAAACCGCGTGTTATTGTAGCAACTCCCGGACGTGTCATTGACCACTTGCAACGCAAAAGTATGGACCTGCGCCATACACACACGCTCGTCTTAGATGAAACGGACCGCATGTTGGACATGGGATTTATTGATGATATGCGTCGCATTGTTTCTGCGTTGCCAACACCGCGGCACACGCTGCTTTTTTCTGCCACGCTGCCCGCTGAAGTGAAACAACTTGCACAAGAGTTTTTGAGTAACCCTGTGCGCGTGCAAATCGGTTCTGTATCGTCGACCGTGGAGTTTGTATTACAGGAAATTGTCCGCGTAGATATCCGCGAAAAATTGCCGCAACTTTTGCACGAACTTAAGACGCGTGCCGGTTCGGTGCTTGTGTTTACACGCACCAAACACGGTGCGGAACGACTGGCTAAGCAACTCAAACTCTACGGGCAAAAATGTAATGCCTTACACGGTGATTTGCGCCAGAACCGTCGCCGGCAAGTATTGGAGTTTTTCAAGAACCAAACGGTCCGCGTGCTGGTGGCTACCGATGTGGCCGCCCGGGGTATTGATGTGCCGCATATTGCTCATGTCATCAATTACGATTTGCCCCAATCTCCCGAAGATTATATCCACCGTATCGGTCGCACCGGCCGTATGGGGGCGGTGGGTAATTCCATTTCATTTATTGCGGGGGACGAGGATAAATGGAAAGATATTTGCCGGGTGGCGCACTTTGCTGCGCCGGTCAAAGAGATACAAAAGACAATTGATCCGTTGCCCGCTCCTAAATTTGTTGCTCAGGAAGAAGGGGACGCGCACCGCCAAAACCGCCGTAAAAAAACCGCACACGTGCAGGGGCCTTCTAAAGCCACCGCCCGGGCCAAAGAACTGTTACAATCGGGCGAGGTGTATTTACCACAAGGGAAAGAATTGCAACAAGCCCGTCAAAAAGCTGTGGGTAAACCGGTTAAAATCAACACGTTTCAAAAAGCCGTTAAAGCCGCCGCGGTGTTAGAAGAAAAACCGAAATTGGCCTTTGTTACCCTCAAGGTGGGCGCGAGCAAAAAAACGCTTCGTCAAAAAATATCCGGACGTACATTTCCAACCAAACAAAAGCGGCGCTCCTTTAAAAAGAAACGCCGCTAACACGATATGTTCTGTTGAAATTATCCTCTCATCAGGAATTCCGCATCGCTGATGGCGGTGTCACCCATGTTTTCACACAACCAACTGTATTTGGCCCGATTGACAACTTCACAGGTGAGGGTATCTTTGCCGTAGGTGTCGTGGTTGTAATAAAAATTAAAACAATAGTCTTTATTGGGCAAACGGCAGGCAGATACCCTAGAGTTTGAAAAAATATAAACAAATTTATCCAACGTAAATGACTGAGTCGTGTCGGAAGAAGCATCAAAAATAGAGATGTCTAATCCTTGCAATTTCATGGGAGGGACAGAATTGGCCGCTTTATAGCGTTTGGCTGAATCAAAAATAGAGCGTAACGTGACAAGCGCCGTTGTGGCGTCGGCCCGAGCAATGGAACGATTGTATTGAGGCAAAGCAATGGACGTTAAAATACCGATAATTAGTACAACGGCTAACAGTTCCGTTAGCGTAAAACCCGATTTGTTTGTTTTCATAGATATACTCCTATACTAAAAGTATATCGGTTTTCTGTATTTTTTTCAAATGATTTGTGATTTATTCTTGCAAAACCGTTAAAAAAGGATATAATAAAAATAGACATTTTTGGAGAAAAGGGGTTTTTATGCAAACATCTAAACGCATTTTTAACGCAGGTTTTACGCTGACAGAACTTATGGCGGTGGTTATTATCATATCCATTTTAGCCGTATTAGGAACGGGTTCTTACCGCAAGGCGGTGGAACGCAGTCGCTTGTCTGACGGGCTGATAGCAGCTTCTACCGTGATGGAGGCCGTCAACCGCTATCATGCAGACAAATATCCGGCCGCCGCTGCGGGATATCCGAAATATAATCAGTTGGATATCTCTTTTCCGAACGAAACCGCGTGTACGACCGCTTCCGATTATTGTAAAAAAACAAAATATTTTGAGATCACTATCGGTAATAACGGCTTTGTAGATGCCCAACGTATGAAAGGTGCTAGCGCGGGAGATTACACGGTTCGCGTATATTCCGATACATTTAGTGCTACCAAGGGCCACGCTACGGAGTGCCGTGGTGCCAATGACGGCGGAAGAGATTTATGCGTTTCGGCCGGATACGGTACGTGCGATTCCGAAAGAGTGTGCGTTAAATAGTCGTATCGGATGACTGATTTTTCCCCCGGGTAAACCGGGGGATTTTTATTTGGTAAAATATAAGTATGAAGATTATTCATACCGATTGTTTAGTTATAGGAGCCGGGTTGGCCGGATGCGTATATGCGCATGAGGCCGCTAAAAAAGGGTTGCATACGACCTTGCTTTGTTGCGCGCAACTTTCCCAAGCCAATAGCGATTTGGCGCAAGGCGGCATTGTGTATGAACCACAACTGCAATTAGAAGATTTATTGCAAGATGTGCGTTTGGCTACGGCCGGGCTTTGTAACGAGCGTGCCGTCCGTGAATTATCGATAGCCGGGTGCCAAGCGGTCAAAGAGATTTTTCTAAACGATATAAAAGTAAATTTTGACCGCGATGAAAAAAACCAGTTACGCTTTACCCGCGAGGGAGCACACCGTAAAAACCGTATTATTTATTCTAAGGATACCACCGGGCACGCGCTTTTATCTGCTTTGCAACAAGCGGTAACTAGTAATCCGCTCATTACGGTAAAAGAATTTTCTTCCGCCATTGATTTGCTTACTTTTTCACACAGTTCCACCGATATCATGGACCGCTATGAACCGCTGACGGTATTTGGGGCCTATGTGCTGGACAACCAAACCGGCGAGGTGTGCGCCATAACGGCGAAAAAAACCGTTTTGGCTACAGGCGGTGTAGGCCAAATCTACCGACATACTACCAATGCCGCTCACTCCTACGGACATGGTATTGCCATGGCATACCGTGTGGGAGCGCGCGTGATGAATATGGAATATGTGCAATTCCACCCGACGGTATTTGCCAAAGGAAAAAGTTTCCTCTTATCCGAAGCATTGCGTGGCGAAGGGGCTATTTTACGCAACAGTGATGGCGAAGCGTTTATGGCGCGGTATCATGAACTGAAAGATTTGGCCCCGCGTGATATTGTAGCGCGTGCAATTGAGCAAGAACGGTTAAATACGTCGCACGATGTGTTTTTAGATATTTCTCATCGCCCGGCCAAAGAAACAAAAGAACGTTTCCCGGCGATTTATCAAAAGTGTTTGCAAGAAGGATTTGATTTAACTAAAGAGCCCGTGCCGGTAGTGCCCGCCGCACATTATTTTTGCGGAGGGGTGTATGCTACGCCCGACGGACGTACCAATATCACGCACCTAAACGCTATTGGCGAAACCGCTTGTACGGGGTATCATGGGGCGAACCGGTTGGCAAGCACTTCTTTGTTGGAAGCCGTTGCCATGGGGTATTTGTGTGCACACGCGGATGCAGCCGAAATTGCCCAACACGATTTTAAAATTCCTACGCCCAAAGACTGGGTGCTCCCCAGCGAGAAACCGGATTTAAATTTAATCAAGCAAGATCTATCTACCTTGCGTAGCACAATGTGGAATTATGTGGGGCTCATGCGTAGCGCCACGCATCTTTCTCGAGCGGAAAAGATTTTGCGTCACTTGCATAATGAAATCAGTGCGTTTTATAAAGGGGCGGCGTTGTGCCAGGAACTGTTGGACTTGCGTAACGGTACGCAAACCGGACTGCTCATTACGTATGCGGCCCTGCATAATAAACGTAGTGTGGGATGTCATTTTTTAAGTGATCAGTAACGGAAAAAGATATTTACAAAGCGTTACGGATTTATTATAATAATAGTGTAGTCAAGGATTTATTCCCCGATAGCTCAATGGTGGAGCGACCGGCTGTTAACCGGTAGGTTGTAGGTTCGAGTCCTACTCGGGGAGCCATATAA
>CACXER010000023.1 GCA_902766765.1 uncultured Elusimicrobium sp.
GGAAGCGTTTGCGGGCACCGGGTTGACCGGGTTTCTTTCTTTCCACCATACGCGGATCGCGCGTAAGATAGCCCGCTTTTTTAACGGTCTTTTTAATATCTTCGCCTAATTCGGCCAAAGAACGCGCAATCGCGTGGCGCAAGGCCCCGGCTTGAGCGGACACACCGCCGCCGTTTACTTTGGCAGTAACGTCATATTCTTTTTCCAAATTCGTTACGATAAGCGGAGATTTTACCATCGCTTTGCAGCGGGTATGGTTGCCAAAGTAGGCGTCCAACGTTTTAGTGTTGACAGTAATGTTGCCTTTTCCTTTAGCGAGCACCGCTTGCGCGACGGCCGTTTTTCTTCTTCCGGTTTTGATGTCTTTCGTATTGTTCATAAAATTTCCTCTTATTTACCCATGCGTTCCGTGAACGAGTGTTCTTCGCCGGCGAACAAGCGCAAGCGTTTCATGCGCGGCGCGCGGAGTTTGTTTTCATCCAACATCCGTTTGACAGCCAGTTCCAATACGCGGGTCGGGTTGTTTTCCAACACACGTTTAACCGGCGTTTCTTTAGCGCCTTTGGCATAACCGGAGTGAGAGAAATATACTTTTTGATCCATCTTTTTTCCGGTCAGTTTCACTTTACCCGCATTGGTGACTACGACAAAATCTCCGCAGTCCATATGAGGTGTATACGTTTTTTTGTGTTTACCCATTAAGAGGACAGCGATTTTGGTCGCTAATCTGCCTAATGTTTGGCCCGTGGCATCAATGTGGTGCCATTGGCGGGTGGTTTCAACTTCCTTTACGGAAGGTAAAAATGTTTTTGTCATGTTTTGTTTACCTTTTGTTATTATTCGCACGGAGTGGTAGCCGTGCGTGTAATGACTCGTGGTTGCTTATATATTATATAAAACTTTTTAGCCGTTGCGTAGAATTATTTTATTTTTCCTTTTAATTCTTTGAGTCGTTCCTTAGAAAACGGCTCCCCTTGTTTGGCGGCTTGTAAGTAATACTTGAGCGCGGTATTCTGGTCTTTTTCGGTACCCTGCCCCTTGGTGTATAAATCGCCCAATAACGTGGCAGCAATGGGGCTTTTTTCATCGGCGGCGGCTTTCATAATTTCAAATCCCTTTGTTTCGTTTTTCGTGGTACCGATCCCTTGCAAATAGCAGACAGCCAAATTGACCCGCGCTTCCAGGTCGTTTGTTTTGGCGGCGGTTTTATACCAGTCAAATGCGCGTTTGGGGTTGGGCTCGCACCCTTGTCCGGCATTGTATAATCCGGCCAGCGCCACCATGGCGCGCACGTTCCCGTTATTGGCGGCTGTTTCAAACCAAGAGAATGCTTGCTGAAAATTGCGTTTCATGCGTTTGCCGGTATAATATAACATTCCCATTTGATATTGGGCTTCCGGATCATTTTTTGAGGCCTTGTGCAATAATTTTTTAAGCGGGTTTTGTATGTATTTGTGCAATAAAAACCACGCGACGGCCAACGCAAAAATAGCAGCCCAACCGGTGCGTACTTCAATAATTTCAGTCATAATTTTCCTCTTTTAGTTGGTCTTTACAAGTTGGCGGTTTTCCAACCGATAGACGTCATCGGCATAATCAGCGGCGTGAACATCGTGCGTGACCATGACGATGGTTAAATTTTGTTCGCGGCTCAAGGCAGCGAAATCTTTAAAAACTTGTTCTTTACGGGCGGCATCTAAATTGCCGGTGGGCTCATCAGCCAGCAGTATCGGCGGATGATTGCGCAACGCGCGGGCAATGCTGGCGCGTTGTTTTTCACCGCCGGATAAATCGGCCGGAAGTTTATGGACCATCGCGCCCAGGCCCAATTTTTCCAGTAATTCTTGGGCGATTTTTGGATTGGGCCGCCCGCGCAAACGTGCGGGCATATCCACGTTTTCCGTTAGTGAAAACTCCGGCAAAAGTCCGTCAAATTGAAATACAAATCCCATTTTATTTAGCCGCACTTTGGCGCGGGCGGATTCGCTTTTGAGTGCGGTAATTTCTTGTCCGTCTACAAAAATTTTTCCGCTGGTAGGTTTGTCTAACATGGCGATTAAATTAAGTAGCGTACTTTTGCCTGATCCGCTGGGCCCGAGCAGCACCGTGAATTTTCCGCGGCGCAACGTCAAATTGACGTCCTCTAAGACGCATAAATTTTCTTGCCCTTGCCCGTAGATTTTGGTGATGTGTTCCAATTTTATCATAGACTCACCCGTAACGTATGGCATCGGTGGGGTGTACACGCGAGGCTTTGACTGCTGGGTATAACCCCGCCACCAAACAAATAATATAACTTCCTCCCACCACGGCTACAATATCCGGCCATTGGATGCGTACCGGTACTTTTGTTAAATAGTAAATATCGCCGGGTAATTCCACAATGTTAAACGTGGCAATCACCCAACACAAGATCCCTGCCAGCAGCAATCCAAGCACAATACCCAGTGTAGCAATTGTAAAGGCCTCCCACAAAAATACGTTTCGGATTTGTTTGGGGCTGGCTCCCATGGAACGTAAAATGCCGATGTCGCGCAATTTTTCCGTGCCGAGTAAAATAAGATTGCTTGCAATATTGAGCGAGGCCACGCCAATAATGAGAAACAGGATAATAAACATCATGGTTTTTTCCAGTTTTAAAGCGGCGTAAAGGGTGCTGTTCATTTGCGCAAACGTTTTGACGGAATAATCATAACCTACGATGTCCTGTATTTGTTCGGCGGCGTCATTAGCGGTATTCATATTCTTCAGTTTTACGGCAATCCCCGTAACGCCGTTTTTCAGGCCTAAAAAGTCGCTTGCGTGCGGTAGTAACGTGTAGGCGATAGAGTTATCAAATTCGTAATATCCGGTGCGAAGTAGCCCGCTAATGCGAAATTTTTTCATTCGCGGGAACATGCCGGCTCCGGTGGAAATAGATTGCGGGGAAATGAGCACCACATCATCGCCGATGTCCAGTCCCAAATTGTCAGCCAGTTCTGTGCCAACAACGAGCGGTGGTGGCGCGTCTTTATCCCAGTCGGGGGTAAAGGTACCGTCGGTAACTGACGAGGTGAGGGTGTTGATGTCTTTTTCTTGTTCCGGATCTAACCCACGCACGATAAGCCCCAAACTTTGGCCCGCATACGTGATGATACCCTGCCCGTAAATATGCGGGGCAGCCGCGGCTACAAGCGGATGTTGCCGTACGGCGGCGATTTTTTCTTCATACGTTTTGGGCGACATCTGCCCGAAAATTAAAATGTGGCTTTGCGCGCCGATAATTTTATCTTTGATATCGGTTTGAAAGCCGTTCATCACAGACAGCGTAGTGATGAGTGCCGCTACGCCCACAGACACGCCCGCCACGCCAATAAGCGTGGTAATAAAGGCAAACAAACCCTGGCGGCGCGTCAAATAACGCGTAGCCACAAACCGTTCAAAATTCATACTTGTATTGTAGCAAATAATGTGTAGACCTGAGCGGTTACTACTCATTGAGTCGTTGTTTGTTCGCCGGAAAATAAAAAGGGTTTGACTTTATTTTTTTTTTTTGCTAGAATTTGCGTATACTAAATTTCTGTGGAGGGATATATATGAAAAAGAAATGTTGTTTGTCAGGCATTTTGAATAAAAAAGGTTTTACTCTTATAGAACTTCTTGTCGTTGTTCTTATTATCGGCATTTTAGCGGCGGTGGCCTTGCCGAAATATGAAATGGCGGTCATGCGTAGCCGATATAGTACGCTTAAATCCCTTACAAGAGCGTTGTATGAAGCAGAACAAATATATCATATGGCAAACGGAGTATATACTTCCGATTTGGAAGCATTGTCTGTAGATGCGTCTGGGTGTACTTTGTCCACTAGTAAAACCACTTGTACATATCCATGGGGGCGGTGTGTTGCCGATGCTACAAATGGACGGGTTTCATGTGAAAATACCCAGACGTTACAAAACGGATACGCGATATACTTGGGTGTAGGGGCCGGTAATCCCACATGGGGAGTTAATTGTTGGGCATTTTCCACCAACAAAACGGATAAATACAATCAGTTGTGTAAAAAAGAAGGCGGTGTTTTCAAGATGACGGCAAGCTGCACTACTTCTTCGGGAAATTGTCAAATTTACAAAATTTCCGATGCGCTATAATCCAAAAACCCCGCTATTAAGCGGGGTTTTTGTAAACCAATATAGAGTTGGTTATTTTTCTTCTTCCAATTTCTTTAGGGTGGGGAACAAGATAATCTCGCGGATAGAATCTTGCCCGGTCAGCATCATAATAATACGGTCAATACCAATGCCCATTCCACCCGTTGGCGGCATGCCGCTTTCCAACGCTTCAATATAATCACCGTCTAAAATATCGGCGTTTTCAGCATCTTCGCCTTTGGCA
>CACXER010000024.1 GCA_902766765.1 uncultured Elusimicrobium sp.
ATCTTTGCCGTAGTTAAAAAAGAAAGTACCTACTACCTGCTTATCGTGCACACATACATAACTATGACCGGACCGGATATCCTGTTCTAGCAAAGAAGTGGGCGGCCAGGCATTTCCCCACTGGGTAGGGTTGCCACTTTTGGCCATAAACGAACGAGCCGACTTATATATTTCCAATAAGCGCGGTAAATCTTCAGGAATAGATGGGCGTATGAACATATCATTATTGTACCAGTTCAGAACCTTTTTTGACATTAAAAGAGCCTCGCGTTTGCGGTGCTTTTTTATGCCAAATCGGCCTAGATTTTAGTGATTTGGTAGGGAAATGAAAAACCTCTTACACTTAAGTAAGGAGCAAATAACAAGTCAGTATTCGCGTATTAAAAGGCACCAACCCACAGTTGCAGTTCGGCAACAGACGGATTTTCGTTTAACACTGTACTTTTCATGATGGTGGTGGAAACATCTACACGTCCGTACCTCCATTACCTAATTTTTTTCATATACGGAATTTGGGGCACGGCCCATGGCGCAGGAATGCCCAGCAGGAAAGAAAAAGTCCACCTAAAAGCAACTGTAAAATGTTCGGCCCCTGGTAGTGAAATTTCGTGAAATAAAGTAATCCTCAAGGAATAACCACGAGCACATTAAACGGTGGCAAAATGATGGCTTTTATCCATTGTTTCATATGTCCATTTTATTATATAAACCGTTTCACATTTCAAATGGATCGGCTATTTTTGCTACACTATAGATACCCTGTGGAGGATTTATGAAAGATCTAACATTAGAAAAAAACATACATATCCGCTATTCGGATAGCGATTGCAATGACCGTCTAAAACCGTTTTCTTTACTCAACTTCTTCCAAGATTTAGCGGCAGAAAGTGCCGAAAAGTTGGGTTTCGGCTATTCTGCCATTTACCCTCAAAAACTAATGTGGGTGCTTTTGAAATACCGCATTGAATTTACCGATTATCCCATCCACGGCAAACCGTTGACTATCAAAACAGAGCCGCGCGGCTACAACCGGATGTTTGCCTACCGTCAATTTGAAATATACGTTGACGGCAAACTATGCGGCCGTGCATTTAGCGTATGGGCATTAGTTAACAGTGAAACATTGGAAATTGCCCATGTGGAAAAAGTCATCGGTTCCAACGAAAATATGCCCAAATTTTTTCCAAGAGAAGGAGATCTGAAATTTGGCAAAATCGCTCCGCTTACGCAGACGGATTACGAAGAGACTTTTAAAGTACGCTACAATGATATTGATGTAAATATGCATGCCAATAACGGCAACTATATTGTGTGGGCGCTAGAACCCTTGCCTTACGAGTGGAAACACGAAAAGAAACTTAAAAATATAGACATTGTCTTCAAAAAAGAAATCAAATGCGGCGGGCAGCTGGTTAGCAAAATACAGCAAGTGGACGAACACACCACCTTACACGCTTTGATTCACGCACAAACACAGGAAGATTTGTGTTTGATTCAATGTGAATGGGCATAAAATAGCAAAAACCGCCCTCGCGGTAAGCAAAGGGCGGTTGGGATAGGAAAAACCTTCTTATTTTTTATCTATATCTATTAGCGTATACTTACCGCTACCCATACCCAGTTTTTTCATATACGGGATTTGGCGCAACCCTTTTCGCGACTCGATACGTTTTTTCAGGTCGTGTGATTCTTCTTCCGGTAGCGCATACACCATATCTAGGGACGCCTGGTCTACTGCCACAATATTTGTAGAGGCCAAAATACCGATATCACGTGCTTTGGGTTCAGCTGCCGAAGTCCCCGCACAGTCACAATCTACCGACATACGGCGTAGCACATTGATATAGGTGATTTTATCCCCGAAGTGGTCCACCGTGGCCTTGGCAGATTCCGCCATATTCTCTTGGAAACGCGCCCCAGTATAACCCCATTGTTTGTCGCCTTTTTGATGAATCATCTTTTTGCCGATTTTGCCGTCCGCCATACCAATCGCAATATTTTTCATACTGCCGCCGTAACCGCCCATGGTGTGACCCTTAAAGTGCGTAAGTACCACCAGGGAATCATAATTTAATATATGGCTACCCATGGACATTTCTTTGAAGTGTTTGCCGCCTTTTACAGGGAGCATAACCGTACCGTCTTCGTCCAAGATATCCACTTTGGAAAATGTCCATCCGTTGGTTTTAAGCGTTTCGCGGTGGCCTTCGGTCGTTTGGCGCGGAGACTTGTAAAATACATTCGTTTCCACGAGCGTACTGTTGGGGATATGTTCCCACAGGGCTTTTACCATCGGTACAGGTAAAATGTTCGGGCCGTGCGGCTCGCCGGTGTGAAATTTAATAGCCACTTTACCATCAATGTTTTTAGAGATTTTGTCATAGATTTTAACAAGACCTTCAGGGCTGATATCCCGCGTAAAATACACCACATCTTTACCTTGCGTGGTTTTTTGCGTGAACGGCGCGGTTTGGCAAGCGGCCAATGTTACGGCTCCTAGTAATACTGCAAATAATTTTTTCGTTATGTTATCTCCTTTTAGCATTTTTTGCCCATTTCATAGGCTTTCTTATAAGCGGGCAGTTCTTTTATCTCGCCTACTTGCCAAGCACCTGTACCGTAAATAATGCCTTTTTCGTTTGTACCGTCCAAACAATCGCGCGTAAAACCGCGTAGGCCTTCTATAGTGGGGGCCAAATTGTTTTTGTCGGTATCGGCGGCAGAAACAATAAAATAGACATCTTTATCGGAAATTTCCGTGTACCGGGGTACGCAACGGTCAATAAACGTTTTAAGTTGTCCGTCCATGGTGTAGAAATAGACCGGCGTGGCAAGTACAATTACATCGGCCTCCACCATTTTACCCAATAATGCTTTCATATCATCTTTTTGCACACATTGGTGCGTGTTATTGCACGCACCGCAACCCAAACAATAGTTAATTTTATGATTGCGCAAAAAGATTTTTTCCACGTCGTGTCCGGCTTCTTTAGCACCTAACAAAAACTGGTCACACAACAAGTCGGAATTGCCCCCTTTGCGAGGCGAAGCAGATATAATTAACACTTTTTTAGTCATATTTTCTCCTATAAATTGTTCAGCCAATGCACAATTTTGTTGTGTACGGCCTTGTCGTATTTCGGGCCTACATTATTAAAATTGGCATAATTACCCACCTGGGCGTTTTGGGAATTAGCAGTAAAATCCTTTAAAAATGTTCCGGGGTTACTGCCTTGCGTGGAAAAAGGTATTACCTTTTTCCCCTTAAAATCTACCTGTCCCAAAAAGGAATAAAGCGGCGTAGCCATTGTGTACCACCAAACAGGCCCACCGACAAAGATAGTATCATACCCTTTCACATCCGGCATTTCACCCGCTAACGGCGGATATATTTTATTCCCCAATTCTTTTTTAATGCGTGCATAAAAAGCCGGAGAACTCTTGAATTCTTCCTGCGTTTGGATGCGGTACGTATCGCCCTTTGTAAGGGCCGCGATTTGCTCGGCGATGTCTTGCGTATGGCCTGTCCAAGAATAATAAACAACAAGCACTTTGCCCAAATCGGCGGTATACGTTTCCGCCTGTGCAAAAGCGGCCAATTCTGTTTTGTTCTTATAAGCAACTTTTAACTGATGTACAAGGGCGCAAATACCCCCGATCACTGCCAATACAAGCAAGAAAATCAGTATCTTTTTAATCATATACTCTCCTAGAATTTAAGTTCTTTTGTTTTAGATTTGA
>CACXER010000025.1 GCA_902766765.1 uncultured Elusimicrobium sp.
AAAAGAGAAGGATTATGATTCTTCCAAAATTACTGTTTTAGAAGGTTTGGAAGCGGTACGTAAACGTCCGGCCATGTATATTGGTTCTACGGGACTTCCCGGTTTACACCATTTGGTGTATGAAGTGGTGGATAACTCAGTAGACGAAATTTTAGCCGGCGGTGCCACTACCATTACCGTAACTATTAAGGATGATATGACCTGCTCCATCCAGGACGATGGACGCGGTATTCCGGTAGATTTAATGAAAAACGCCAAGGACGCTAAGTTGCGTTCCAAATCGGCGTTGGAAGTAGTTATGACCGTGTTACACGCCGGTGGTAAGTTTGACAGCGGCGCGTATAAAGTTTCCGGTGGGTTGCACGGGGTTGGTGTATCGTGCGTAAACGCACTGTCCGAAACACTGGAAGTGGAAGTCCGTCGCGACGGTAAAATACATTTTCAACGCTATCACCGCGGTAAGCCGGAAGATAAAGTACAAGTCATCGGCGACACCAAAGAACACGGTACGAAAGTTACCTTCCACGCCGATAAAGAAATCTTCGGCGAATTGGCTTTTTCGTATGAAACCATCGGTAACCGCTTACGTGAACTTGCTTTCTTAAATGCCGGTGTAAAAATCGTATATACCGATGAACGTAAAGACGATAATCAAACCGTTACGTTCTTTTACGAAGGTGGTATTTCCCAATTCGTTAAATTCTTAAATGCCAATAAAACGGTACTCAACCCCGAACCGATTTATTTAACCAAAGAGGTGGGGGATAATTACATTTCGTTTGCGATTCAGTACAACGAAAGTTATTCCGAAAACGTCTTCTCGTTTGTTAACAACATTCACACCGTGGAAGGCGGTACGCATTTAAGCGGTTTCCGCAGTTCGCTCACACGTATTATCAACGAATATATCAAGAATAACAATATTTCCAAACATAAAGATATTTCGGTGGGTGGCGACGATATTAAAGAAGGTTTAACGGCTGTTTTATCCGTTAAAATTCCGCATCCGCAATTTGAAGGACAGACAAAAACCAAGTTGGGCAACTCGGAAGTGGAAGGGATTGTCCGCTCGGTCGTAGGCGAAACGTTAGCCACGTTCTTTGAAGAAAACCCCAAAACCGCACGTGCCATTTGTGAAAAGTGCGTCGGTGCCGCCGTGGCGCGTGAAGCCGCGCGCAAAGCGCGTGATTTAACCCGCCGCAAAGGGGCGTTGGAAGGGGGCAGTTTACCGGGTAAACTGGCCGATTGCCAAGAACGCGATAGTGCCAAATGCGAACTCTTCCTCGTGGAAGGGGACTCCGCCGGTGGTTCTGCCAAACAAGGGCGCGACCGCGTTTTCCAAGCCATTTTGCCTTTACGCGGTAAAATCTTAAACGTGGAAAAAGCGCCGCTGGTTAAAATTCTCTCTAGCGATACGGTGCGTGATTTGATTTCCGCCGTCGGTACGGGCGTAGGCGAAGGGGAGGGGGGATTTGATATCTCTAAACTCCGCTACGGCAAAATTATTCTCATGGCCGATGCCGACGTGGACGGACAACACATTTCCACCTTGCTGCTTACGTTCTTCTACCGCCAATTAAAACCGCTTATTGATGCGGGGCACATTTATTTGGCACAACCGCCACTCTATAAAGTCAAAAAAGGCAAAGTAGAGCAGTATTTGCAGACGGAAGACCAAATGCAACAGTGGCTTATGAAAGAAGGTCTTGCCACGGTTACGGTTACCGATATGGCCAAAAATAAAGAAGTAGCGCACGATGATTTGCGCGACCTCTTAAAAATCTTGCGTGATGTGGAAGATATGCTTACCAAATTGGAAGTCAAAAACATTACGCTCAAAGATTTTATGGCTTTCTTAGCCGAAGGACGCGTACCGCTCTATCGCATTCCGTTACTCAGCGGCGGATACCGCTATTTCTATACGGAACAAGAGTACCGCGATTACGAAAATCAATACGTCCAGGAAAAACGCGAAGAATTGGCGGCTGACGGCGTAGACGTGGCCACCTTAACCGATGAATCTCTCGTGCCGGAACACCAAAGTTTGTTTGAATTTGGTAAGTTGCTCGCGTGCGAAAAGAAATTGGAAGCCTATCACTTTACGTTTGCCCAATATCCGAATATTGAAAGCGAAAAAGACCGCGTTAATCCGCTCTTTAAAGTCAATAACGGCAAGACCGATACACTCGTATACAGTTTAGCCGAATTGTTACACGCAGTTAAAGAAGCGGCCAGCGCGGGAGCGACGATTCAACGCTACAAAGGGTTAGGGGAAATGAACCCCGAACAATTGTGGGAAACCACCATGGACCCGGCCAAACGCAAACTAATACAAGTTCGCATCAACGACGCCGCCGATACGGAACAGGCGTTTACCATGCTGATGGGAGATCGGGTAGAGCCGCGGCGCGACTTTATTCAAACCCACGCCTTAGAGGTAAAGAACTTAGATATTTAATCCCTTGGCCGCGCTTGTCGCGGCCTAAGGCCGATTTTTCCGTAACAGGAGATTTTTAAAATGAGTGAAGAAAATACTAATTTGCCGCAATCGCAAGAAGTAAATGTAAACGTAGATTTGTTTGGTGATATCCAACAACGTGATATTGCCCACGAAATGCGTTCGTACTATATTGACTATGCCATGAGCGTTATTGTCGGGCGTGCGTTGCCTGATGTGCGCGACGGTTTGAAACCGGTGCACCGCCGTGTGCTTTACTCCATGAACGAAATGGGTTTAAAATACAATAAACCCTACAAAAAATCCGCGCGTGTCGTCGGTGACGTGCTGGGTAAATATCACCCGCACGGAGATACCGCCGTATACGATACGCTCGTGCGTATGGTGCAAGATTTCTCGCTTCGCAAACCGCTCATTGACGGTCAAGGGAACTTTGGTTCTATTGACGGAGACTCCGCCGCCGCCATGCGTTATACCGAATGCCGCTTGCAAAAAATTTCCGAAGAAATGCTCGGCGATTTGGATAAAGATACCGTCAAGATGATTCCCAACTACGACGGATCCTTGATGGAACCGTCCGTCTTGCCGGCTAAATTGCCCGCCTTGCTTGTCAACGGATCTGCCGGTATCGCCGTAGGTATGGCGACTAACATCCCCACCCACAATTTAGGCGAAGTCTGCGACGGCATTATCGCGTACATTAAAAACCCCGATATTACCGTCAAAGAAATGATGAAAATTATCAAAGGGCCGGACTTCCCGACCGGGGCCATTATCCGCGGTACGCGTGGCATTTATGAGTATTTTGAAACGGGCCACGGCAGTGTCAAAGTGCAAGCCGCCACGGAAATTGAAGAACGCAAAAACGGCCGCCAAGCCATTATCGTAACGGCGATCCCGTATCAAGTCAACAAAACCTCTTTGATTGAAAGCATTGTTGGATTGGTGCGTGATAAAAAAGTAACGGACATCGCCGATATCCGCGACGAGTCGGACCGCCGCGGGATGCGCCTTGTTATTGAAGTCAAACGCGACGGCAACGCGCAAGTTGTTCTCAACCACCTCTTTAAACATACGCAATTACAAACGTCTTTCCCGGTCAATATGTTGGCCATTGTGGACGGACGCCCGCGTGTGTTATCGCTTAAAGAAGTAATGAAAGCGTATGTCAAACACCGCCAGGAAATTATCACCAACCGCACAAAGTTTGACTTAAACAAAGCGCAAAAACGCGAACATATTTTGAACGGGTTGCTAATTGCCATTGCGAATATGGATGAAGTGGTTGCCATTATCCGCAAGGCCAAAGACCCGACGGAAGCCAAGTTTACCTTGATGCAACGTTTTACACTGACCGAAGTGCAAGCGCAAGCTATTTTGGATATGCGTTTACATCAATTGACACAACTGTCTGCACTGGCCATTGAAAACGAACGCAAGGACTTACTCAAACTGATTGAAGAATTAAAGTATATTTTGGGTAACCCGCAAAAAATCTTGGATATTATCGTAGAAGAACTGACCGATTTGAAAAAGACGTACGGCGATCCGCGCCGCACGGAAATCGGCCCGGACATGACGGAACTGTCCATGGAAGACTTCATTGAAAAAGAAGATGTGGTCATCACTATTTCCAACGACGGTTACGCCAAACGTATCCCGCTCTCTACGTATAAGAGCCAGAACCGGGGCGGTAAAGGCATCATCGGCAGCAAAACGAAAGAAGAAGATTTTATGGAAAACTTGTTCATCACTTCTTCGCACGCTACGATTTTGATGTTCACCAGCCGCGGCCGCGTGTTTGCTTTACGCGCGTTTGAAATTCCCGAAGGCAACCGTATGTCTAAGGGTAAAGCGCTTGTGAACCTCTTGCAAATTACCGGCGAGGAAAAAGTAACTTCTACCTTAGCCATTGAAGACTTTAATCCTTCTGCTGCCGGCCAGCAAGCGTACCTGACGCTCTGCACGCGGTTGGGTACCATTAAACGCGTGGCGCTCAACGAGTTTGAACACATCCGCCGCTCGGGCATTATTGCTATTGGGTTGGATGAAGGCGACGTGCTTATCAGCGCGCAAATGACGTTTGGTAAGAGCGATATTTTAGTCGCCACGCAAAACGGTAAATCCATCCGCTTTGACGAGAACGAAGTCCGCGCTATGGGCCGCCAAGCACACGGGGTCCGTGCCATCAATATGGAAGAAGGCGATATTGTGGTCGGTATGGAACATGCCCCGAACGACGGCGGCGAACAGCCCGACGTGCTTTCCGTATGTGAAAACGGTTTCGGCAAACGTACGGAATTTAGCGAATACAAACGCCAACACCGCGGCGGTATGGGTGTGATTACCATTAAAACATCCGCCCGCAACGGTAAAGTAGTAGGTATTAAACTGGTGGACGAATCTAAAGACCTAATGATTATTACCGAGAAAGGCATGACGATTCGCTTACGCTGCAAAGATATTCGCTCCGTCGGCCGCAATGCGCAAGGCGTCACGCTAGCCAAGATGGAACCCGGCGATAAGATCGCCCGTATTGCCCCCGTCGTTAAGGACGAGGAAGAAGAAACCGCGGAAGAAACAAAATAAACCGCGCTTAAAAAAGCATTTAAACGGTGGGGTTTCTGCTTATCCAGGAATCCTACCGTTTTTGTGGGATTTTAATACAAAAATCATTTGCAAAGGGCCGGGAAAAGTGGTATAAAAGAAATAAGGGAGATTATATGCGCACCAATCCGCACATTTTGGAGATCAATACGCGCGCTTGGCTCAAGCGTTTAGAAGCGAAACACGGGCATGCTTTCACGTTAGAAAACATCCCGGAACAATTTTTGGATACAATGCAAGCCATGGGCTTTGATGCCCTGTGGCTCATGGGCGTGTGGAAACAAAGCCCCAAGGCCGTGGAAATTGCCCGCGCCAGCCAAGATATCCAAAACCAAGTTCGCGCCATTAAACCCGATTTCAATCCCGATGATATTACCGCTTCTCCCTATGCCGTTTACGATTACGAAGTAGACGATGCTTTCGGCGGAAATAAAGCGTTGCAAGCATTTCGCGAGCGGCTTAAGGCGCGTGGTATTTCGCTCCTGTTAGATTTTGTGGGCAACCATATGGCCATTGACTGCCCCGCCGTAGAACAGGACCCTGATTTGTTTGTCAATTCCGGTACTGCCGAGCCCGCGCATCATAAAGACTGGTTTTTCAAAACACAGAAAGGTATTTTTATCGCACACGGGCGCGACCCGTATTTTGCACCGTGGACGGATACTGCGCAACTCAATTACTTTAATCCCAACACGCGCGAATATATGCTAAACAATCTGCGCCGTGTAGCCGCTTTGTGCGACGGCGTACGTTGCGATATGGCCATGCTGACGATGAGTAAAGTGCACCGTGATATTTGGTGGGAATTTATCGGCAGTACGCTGCCTAAACGGGAATTTTGGAGCGAGGCGTTAGAAACTATCCGCGAAGAAAATCCGGAATTTACTTTTATCGCCGAAGTATATTGGGGCTTGGAGTGGGAAGTGCAGGAACTCGGCTTTGATTACACGTACGATAAAATTTTGTACGACCGCTTACGCTTTTCCAGCCCGCAAGATATTAAAGGCCACCTCGGCGCAGAGCACTTGTATCAGATGCGTTCCATGCGCTTTACCGCAAACCACGATGAGGAAGAATCCTTAAAGGCCTTCGGGCGCGAGAAATCTCTCGCGGCTAGCACCATTATCGCTACGCTGCCCGGTGCGCGGTTGTTCCACTTATTCCAGTTGCTCGGCCGTCCGGCCCGTATGCCGATTCAATATGTGCAAGATTGGTTTGCCAAAGACGAAGAAGTTTTTGCGTATTACCAAAAACTACTAAGTATTGTATCTTCTCCGGCTTTCCACGGCGGACAATGGAGTTTGCGTGATGTCCAGCCGGAGGGAGACGGCTCGTGCTGTAACATTTTGTCGTGGCAATGGAAACAAATGAAGACGGGCAAAGTAATTGTTATCAATTACAGCGACGCGCCCGCCAAATGCCGCATGTCGTTAAAAGGTGTGTGCGGTGGGGAAGTGACGGAAGAATTTTCCGGCAACAAAATTGCTCTGTCCGACGAAGTAAAAGCGCAAGGGGTAGTATTAGAATTAAAACCCTTTGAAAGCAAAATCTTCACGTTTCAAGTATAAATAGATCATTTATAATTGCTAAAAATATACGGAACCTAAGACACTATGTTTTAGGTTCCGTTGCTTTATGCCGATAAATGCAAGAGATTTATCAAGCGCTTGCCTTAGAAAAAATTTCTGTTATTGTAGGGCAAATTTCTTATAATATACTTATACGCTTGCGCGCGCGTACGAACCGGAGGAAGAAATGGCGCTAAAAGATTTTTCCGCACAAGATCATTTGGTTATTTCTACCTTAGGGTTGGAATTTGCCACGGCGGAAATTTTAGGCGGAGCGGTTGGATTTTGGTTGGATAAAAAATACAACACTTTACCCTGGTTTTTACTTGTAGGCGTAGTATTGGGGTTTATGTTGGGTCTGTATATTGTTTTGCGCCGTACACAAGAAATGGACCGCCTCGCTGCGCAGGAAAAGAAGAAAAATGAACGTCGCTGATACCATTGCACATCATATTTTGGACCACGATTGGGGCCTATCTTTAGGGGGCTTTCGCTTGCCTATTACCACCCATTCCGTCACGATTTTCGCCGTGAGCGTGGTGCTACTCGTTGTTCTTTGGTGGGCGAGCCGTCCGCATACAAGCAAGTCCGGGCGGTTGGTTACAACTTTGTTAGAAGAGTATGTTTCTTTTATCCGCGATGGACTTGTAATTCCTAACATGGGCGCGGAAGGACACGGTTTTCTTCCGTATTTCTGCACGCTTTTCCTATTCATTTTATCTGTCAATTTGGCCGGAATGATTCCCGAAATGAAAACCGCCACCTCCAACATTTCCGTCACGGCGGCACTTGCGTTGTGTTCCGGCGGACTTATTTTGTACAGCGGCCTAAAATACCACGGCGTTATCGGGTTTCTAAAGGGATTTGTACCGTCTGGCACACCCGTGTGGCTCGTACCGCTGATTTTCCCGTTGGAAGTCATTAGTACGGTTATTAAAGTGTGTGTGCTTGCCATTCGTTTGTTTGCCAATATGCTTTCCGGACACATGGTGCTGATTTGTTTACTTTTAATTATTTTTATCGTTGGAAAAATGAGTGTAGTAGCCGGAGCGGGGGCTCTTTTCCCGGCCATGGGGTTAGAGATTTTTATGACGTGTTTGGAGTTGTTAGTTGCATTTTTACAGGCGTATGTATTCACCTTGCTTACGGCTATTTTTGCGGGTTCAGTCATACATACACACTAAAATTTAATTTACGGGGAATATCCCCAAAAGGAGAGAAATTATGGAATTAGCCGTCTTAAAATACATCGCAGCCGGACTGGGAGCCGGACTGGTAGTTATTGGCGCGGGTTTTGGTTTAGGCAAAATCGGTACCGCGGCTTTGGAAGGCACTGCCCGTCAACCGGAAGCCGGTTCTGCGTTGCGTACGACGATGATCATCATTGCGGCCTTGTTGGAAGGGGCGGCGATGTTGGGCTTAGTTATTTGCTTGCTAACGATGGTCATGTAAAAGCCGGAAGGAATTTATGGAAGATTTGTTAAAACCCGATTTCGGGGTAATGATTCTTACCATTTGTAACTTTTTACTTTTGGTATATCTGCTTAAAAAATTTGCGTGGGACAGTATTATCCACGCGTTGGAAAAACGCGAAACGCAAATTGCTACAGATAAACAGCAAGCCGAACAGGCGCGCCAAGAGGCACAAAAGTTACAAGCCGAATTGACGGAAAAATTAAATCGCGTCGCTGATGAAGCCGCCACTAAAATTGCGCAAGCCGTTAAAACGGGCGAAACGCAACGCGAACAACTGCTTGCGGACGCCAAAGCGCAAGCCGAGCGGCTTATTGTGCAAGCGCGCGAACAAATTGAAGCGGAAAAAAACCACGCTCTTTCCCAACTACGCGGCGAAGTAGTCCGCACGGCCGTGCAAGCGGCGCGGCGGGTTGTTGAACAAGAAATCAACGAAGAATCAGCTCGCGCCACGGTAGAGCGTGTTTTAAACGAGATAAAAAATAAGTAAATTATGAACAGTTCTTCGCGCATTGCGGCAAAACGGTATGCGGCCGCGTATGATAATCTAAGCAAAACGACGGAAGATGCTATCCGTCGCGCCGCCGATTTGGCCGTGGCCGCGCAAGCGTTGGCTAATGTTCATACGTGGTTAAACGCGCCGGAAATTTCACTGGCGCATAAACAAGAAACGGTGCGTGCCGCACTGAAAAAAATACCGCAAACGGCCTCTTTTGTAGAAGTGTTATTGGAGGCCAAACGGTATAATTTACTGCCGCAAATCGTGCAAGAGGTGCAAGCGTTAGCGGATAAACGCGAGAACCTTTTACGGGCCGAAGTGTTTGCAGCACAAACATTATCCGCGCAGGAAAAAACAAACATAGAAGCCACCCTGTCCGCGCGTTACCATGCCACGGTAAAAGCCGTTTTTCATACGGATAAGGCGCTGTTGGGTGGGCTAAAAATTTGGTGCAATGGGGAACTCATTGACGGTAGTTTACAAAGCGAGTTTGCCCGTTTGCAAGAATTATTGACAAAGTAACGGGAATTGTATGGCAATCAGACCGGAAGAAATAACAAGTATTATTCAAGAAAAAATAGCACAATTTAAACCGTCCGCCGACATCAGTGAGGTGGGCACGGTTATTCAGGTAGGTGACGGCATTGCCCGCGTTCACGGGCTTCAAAACGTCAAGGCATCCGAACTCGTAGATTTTGGTAACGGTATCAAGGGGATGGCCATGAACCTGGAGTATGACAACGTGGGCTGCGTACTGATGGGGCCGGATACCCAGATCAAAGAGGGCGGCGTTGTGAAACGCACCGGCGAAGTAATCAGCATTCCCGTTGGGAAAGATGTCATTGGCCGCGTGGTAGATCCGTTAGGTTTACCCTTGGATGGCAAAGGGCCGTTAAAAGCCGAAAAAAATATGCCGCTTGATATTGTGGCGCCCGGTATTATTGACCGCCAACCCGTTAAACAACCGCTCCAAACCGGTATCAAGGCCATTGACTCCATGGTGCCGATAGGCAAAGGCCAGCGCGAACTTATTATCGGCGACCGCCAAACCGGTAAAACCGCTATTGCCATTGATGCGATCATCAACCAAAAAAATATCCCTGAAAAAGAACGTTGTATTTGTATTTATGTAGCCATCGGTCAAAAGCAAAGTACCGTCGCGCAAGTAGTCAAAACCCTTACCGATTTTGGTGCGATGGATTATACGGTGGTTGTTTCCGCCACCGCTTCGGATCCGGCGTCACTGCTTTACATTGCGCCGTACGCGGGTTGTGCCATCGGCGAGTATTTTATGTGGCAAGGCAAAGACGTGTTGATTGTATACGACGATTTGTCCAAACACGCTCAGGCCTATCGCCAAATGTCGCTTTTGTTACGCCGTCCGCCGGGACGTGAGGCCTATCCCGGAGATGTGTTCTATTTGCACTCCCGTTTGTTGGAGCGTGCTTGCAAACTCTCTAACGAAAACGGCGGTGGATCGTTGACGGCGCTTCCCATTATTGAAACGCAAGCCAACGACGTGTCCGCCTATATTCCCACCAACGTTATTTCTATTACCGACGGACAGATTTATTTGGAAAGCAACCTCTTTTTAAGCGGTATTAAACCCGCCGTTAACGTGGGGCTTTCCGTATCGCGTGTGGGTGGGAGCGCCCAGCGCAAAACGATGCGCAAAGTAGCGGGTACCTTGCGTATTGATTTATCGCAATACCAGGAACTGGCGGGGTTTGCGCAATTCGGTTCCGAGTTGGATAAAGAATCCCAACGCCAAATTGCCCGCGGGCAACGCATGACGGAACTCTTAAAACAAAACCAATATGCACCGTTGACGGTAGCGGAGGAAGTTCTTGTGTTGTATGCCGGTACACATGGCTATTTGGATGACATTGCCGTGGCGGAAGTGCTTTCGTACGAAAAGCAACTTTTGGCGTTTACGCGTGCGGAGCATAAAGAAGTGTTGGACGCGCTAAACGCGGCGGCGGAATTGACGGCCGAAGTAGAACAAAAAATCAATGAGTTATTAGACGGATTTAAAACGGTATTTAAAGCCGGTAAATAGGAGAAAATTATGGAAAACAAATCAAAGAAAAAATACTTAGTTACCGGCGGTGCCGGCTTTGTAGGTAGCAACATCGCCAAAACGTTGGAAGCCGAAGGACATGAAGTTACCGTGTTGGATGACTTTTCCAAAAACGGACACTTTAAAAATTTAATTGGTTTTAAAGGGGACGTTATTACGTGTGATTTGTTTGAACGTGTTCCGCATGATATGTATTTTGATGCTATTTTCCACGAGGCCGCTATTACCGATACTACCGTAATGGATCAAAAAGCCATGATGGAACAGAACGTAGAAGCGTTCAAAAATCTGTTAGATTTTGCGGCGGATAACGAAATTAAAAAAGTCATTTATGCGTCTTCCGCCGCTACCTACGGCAACGGCCCGGTGCCCAACGTGGAAACGCAACCGACGCATCCGGAAAACGTATACGGTTTTTCCAAAGTCATTATGGATAACGTGGCCCGTCAATTTAGCGAAGATAACAACGATATGAAAATCATTGGGCTTCGCTATTTTAACGTCTATGGCCCCGGTGAATATCACAAAGGCAAAATGGCCAGCATGGTGTATCAACTTTACAATCAAATGAAAGCCGGACAACGGCCGCGCGTATTTAAAAACGGCGAACAACAACGTGATTTCGTGTATGTAAAAGATATCGTTAAAATCAATTTGTGCGCGCTCAAGAACGGAAAAGAAACCGGTGTTTTTAACGCCGCTACCGGTGTACCGCGCGACTACAACGATATTATTGCGTGCCTGAACAAAGAACTCGGCACTCATTTGGAACCGGAATATATTGATAATCCGTATCCGTTCTTCCAACTTAAAACGCAAGCGGATATTACAAAATCCAAAGAAAAACTCGGTTACGAACCGGACTATACCTTGGAAAAAGGGATTGCGGATTACGTCGCTATTTTGGAAAACCGCGCGCAGTAAGGTAATTTATGGAATCGCTTAGGGACATTCGGCAAAACATTAAAGCCATCAAATCCACGCAGCAGATTATGCAGACGATGAAGATGATTTCAAACGCCCGCATACGCAAAGCGCAGGATGCGATGACGGCCGCCCGTCCCTTTGCGACCAAAATGCTGGAAATGGTTCGTGATTTAACGCCCGAAGTGCTTGCTTTGCCACAACCGCAAGACGGGCCTGAAACGTGGGCAAGCCGTTTATTTGTCAACCGCACTGCCAACCCCGATAAAATCGGACTTATTGTGATTACCGGGGATAAAGGCCTGACGGGTTCTTTCAATGCGGTCGTGCTTCGCTCGGCGATGCGGTTTATTAAAGAGCATCAAGAAAAAGAAATTTTCGTGTTTGCCATCGGCAAAAAAGGGCGTGATTTTTTGGCGCGGTTGCGGCTGGATAATTTACATATCGTGTATGAAAGTGTGGGGATTTTTCCGAAGGTATCTTACGCACATGCCGAACTGTTAGGGGAAGCCCTGTTGAAAGTTTTTCTAAAGGAAAAATTGCACAACGTCACGCTTATTTATAACGATTTTAAATCGCTTGCCAGCCAAAACTTGGTGGAAGAAATAATTTTGCCGTTTACTCCCGGTGCCAAAACGGAAAAGAAATTTTCCGAAGAGTTTACGTTTGAGCCGGGGTTACTGGACATTTTTAAACTGATGGTGCCGCGGCTCGTAAAGGCAAATATGTACCGCGTATTGTTAGAATCTCAAGCAGCCAATTTGGCTGCTACCACAAGCGCCATGGATGCGGCCAGCAAGAACGCGGGGGAGATTGTCAGCGCGCTGGGACTTAAATTAAACAAAGTGCGCCAGGCCGGCATTACCAACGAAATTTTGGATATTGTAAACGGGGCGGAGGCCCTAAATAACTAACGGGGAATTATGGAAAAGGGAAAAGTAATTCAAGTAATCGGCGCGGCGGTGGACGTGCAATTTGACCAAGAACACCTGCCCGCCATTGAAAATGCCATTGAAATTGAAATGGACGGCAACCGCAAAATCGTAGCCGAAGTAGCCCAACAAATGGGCGACGGCATTGTGCGGTGTGTGTCGCTGGAAAGTACGGATGGTTTACAACGCGGGGCCAAAGCCATAGATACTGGGGCACCGTTGTCTGTACCGGTAGGCGAAAAATGTTTGGGGCGTTTACTCAACGTGTTGGGTAAACCGCAAGACCACAAAGGCGACATCCATGCGGAAATGACACTGCCTATTCACCGGGCCGCTCCGTCTCTGGCCGATCAAAATCCCACCCCGGAGATTTTTGAAACCGGTATTAAAGTTATTGATTTAATTGCTCCGTACATGAAAGGCGGAAAAGTAGGACTTTTCGGCGGGGCGGGCGTCGGCAAAACCGTGCTTATTATGGAACTTATCAACAACGTCGCGCGCGAACACCACGGCAGTTCCGTGTTTGGCGGTGTAGGCGAACGTAGCCGCGAAGGAAACGACCTCATGTTGGAGATGAGTGAGTCCAAACTTTCCGACGGAAGCACCGTATTAGATAAAACCGTTTTGGTGTACGGGCAGATGAACGAACCACCAGGCGCGCGTGCGAAAGTAGCACTTACCGCGCTTACGCAAGCGGAGTATTTCCGCGATGTAAAAGGCCAGGACGTGTTGTTGTTCTTAGATAACATTTTCCGCTTTGTGCTTGCTAACTCCGAAGTGTCTGCGCTGCTTGGCCGTATGCCCTCCGCCGTAGGTTATCAGCCTACGCTCAATACGGAAATCGGTGCCTTGCAGGAGCGTATTACGTCCACCAAAAAAGGCGCTATTACATCTATTCAAGCCGTTTATGTACCGGCGGACGATTTGACCGACCCCGGTGTGGCGGCTACCTTTACGCACTTGGATTCTACGTCGGTATTATCGCGCCAAATTGCCAGTTTAGGGATTTATCCGGCGGTAGACCCGTTGGAATCTTCCTCGCGCATTTTGGACCCGCGTATTTTGGGGCAGGAACATTACAACGTATCCCAACGCGTGCGCCAAATTTTGCAGAAGTATAAAGACTTGCAAGATATTATCGCCATTTTGGGTATGGACGAACTTTCCGATGAGGACAAAAAAACCGTCGGACGGGCGCGCCGTATCCAAAAGTTTTTGTCGCAGCCGTTCTCCGTGGCGGAACAATTTACGGGGCACCCCGGCAAATATGTTAAATTGGCCGATACCATCAAAGCATTCAAAGGTATTGTGGAAGGCGAATATGACCACATTCCCGAATCGTGCTTTTATATGTGTGGCGGCATAGAAGACGTATTAGCAAATTACGAAAAAGTAAAAGACCGCGAATAGTATGGCTAAAAAGTTAAAACTCAATCTCGTTACGCCGCAAAAGCAACTGCTTACCGACCTGGAAGTAGATATGGTCGTGTTGCCGGCGTTACTGGGTGAGATGGGTATTTTGCCCGGACATATTCCGGTGCTTGTCCAACTGACCTACGGCGATTTGCGTTATAAAAAAGACGGCAAAGATTTTGATTTTGCCGT
>CACXER010000026.1 GCA_902766765.1 uncultured Elusimicrobium sp.
CAAACCCGACGGGCGAACCGGTTACTTTTGTATAAACTTCTTCGTTGGCTTTTTCCAGTTCGTTACATTTTAAGAGGGCTTTGAATTTAAATTCATTTAACTCGTGGTCGCCGCGAACAAGTGCGATGACCGGGTTGCCGTCCGCCGTGAAAACGAGCAATTTAATCAGTTTATCGGCGCCTACGTTGAGTAAGTGCGCCACGTCTTCCACGCTATGGGCGTTGGGGGTATCGCGTTTTTCCATGGGTTTTAAATCGGCTTCGCTGATGGTTTGGTCGGCGGGGGGTAAGATTTCTGCTTTTTCCGTGTTGGCCGCGTAGCCGCACGCGGGGCAGTTGGCAATGGTATCTTCGCCGGTGTCGGCCAGTACCATAAATTCATGCGAAAAGTTTCCGCCGATGGATCCGGTGTCGGCTTCCACTGCGGCAAAATCAAATCCGCAGCGTTTAAAAATGCGCTGATAGGCATCATACATTTTCTTATACCAGTTAGACGCATCTTCGTCGGTAGCGGCGAAAGAATAGGCATCTTTCATATAAAATTCGCGTGCCCGCATCACACCAAACCGGGGGCGAATTTCGTCGCGGAATTTCGTACCGAATTGATACAAACAAATGGGTAGTTGTTTGTAAGAAGAAATGTCTTTGCGCACGAGGTCGGTAATGACTTCTTCGGCGGTAGGGGCGATGCAAAACTCGGCTTGTTTACGGTCTTCAAAGCGCAAAAGTTCTTTGCCGTAAAACGTCCAGCGGCCGCTTTCTTCCCACAGTTCTTTGGGTTGCACCACGGGGAGCCATACTTCGCACGCGCCGGCTTTGTCCATTTCTTCGCGCACGATGTTTTCCACTTTTTTTAGAACGCGTAGTCCCAAAGGCAACCATTCATAGAGCCCGCTGGCGAGTTTGCGAATGAGCCCCGCGCGAATCATCAGTTTGGCCGATAACGTATCGGCGTCTTTCGGTGCTTCTTTTAAGGTAGGAATATAGTATTGTGATAATTTCATAAGTTAATGTCCTTTATTTTTTCCACGTATTTATTTTATCTATCAGAAAATCTACCCATTTTTCTTGCGGGAGTTTGAACATCGTTTGTCCGTGTTCAAAGTAAAGCCCTTCACCTTTGCCGCCGGCAATACCAAAGTCCGCATCGCGCGCTTCACCCGGGCCGTTGACAATGCAGCCCATCACGGCAATTTTTAGGCCGGTGGCTTTTTCGCGCAACGCGCGGTCGTTATAAATTTTTTCTTCCAGCGCGTGTACGGTGCCCGTTACATCTACTTGCGTGCGTCCGCACGTCGGGCAAGAAATCAAATTAGGCCCATATTCGCGTAGCCCCAATGCCTTTAAAATTTCATAGGCGGTGCGTACCTGCAAGCGCGGATCTTCGGTCAAAGAAACGCGAATCGTCGCGCCGATACCTTGCTGCAAAAGGGTGCCTAAGGCCACGGAGCTTTTGACGGTACCGCTTAAAAAACTACCCGCTTCGGTAAGCCCGATATGTAAAGGAATATCGCTTTGTTTGGCAAACAGTTCGTTGGCCAAAACGGTGCGTTTAAAATTATCCGATTTTAAAGAAACAACGACATTTTTGAAATTTAATTGTTCTAAAATGTTGGCTTGTTCTAAGGCCTCATTGACCATAACTTCGGCCCATTTTTCATCGGTCAGTTCCATGCGGCCCTGTACTTGTTTTAAGTATTTTACACTGCCCGCATTGACGCCAATACGAATTGCCACGCCGTGATCTTTGGCGGCGCGCACGACTTCTTGCGTGTTTTCCACCGCGCCGATATTGCCCGGATTGATACGTACTTTGTCCACGCCTTGTTTAATGGCTTCCAGGGCCAGTTTGTAGTCAAAATGAATGTCAGCCACAAGGGGGGAGTGAATCTGCTTTTTAATATCCCCAATGGCTTTGGCCGCGTCCATATCCGGCACGGCTACGCGGTTGATTTCACAGCCGGCCTCTTCCAACGCACAGATTTGCGCGGCGGTTTGTTGGGCGTTGCGCGTATCGGTGTTGCACATGCTTTGTACGCGCACCGGATGTCCGGTCCCCAATGTGTAAGGGCCTACTTTCACTTCTCTAGTCTTGTACATGTTTAACCTCGGTTGAAGATGTTTGCGGCGTGGCGGTCTGTTCTATAGCCGCGGCCGGTTTGGCGGGAAAGAAAATGCGTTTAATGTCGGAATATGACGCATACACCACCAGTAAAATCAGTAAATATAGCCCGCAATTTACAGCGATATTGAGTGTTTTTTCCGTCGGGAGTTTATGCGTAAGCCCTTCCCATAAATATACAAGCGCATAACCGCCGTCCAATATCGGAATAGGAAATAAGTTAAACATTCCGACGGCCACCGATAAGAGCGCAATCAAAAACACAAAATCCACGATACTGCTGTGGGCGGCTTTGTGAATCACATTGACAATTCCAATCGGCCCGGCGAGTTCAGGGGCTTTTTTCTGTTTAAAACTGTGGGCGAGCGATGAGAGCGAAAGCGCCGTCCAATAATAACATTGATACGCTCCAAATCCAATGGCTTGCCACCAGGATATGACGCGGTAGGTGGGTTGTACGGTTAGCCCCAGCACGGTGGGTTTGTCGGCTCGAAAATCGCTTTGTTTAACAAGGGCAGTTTGTTTTTCGCCGCCGCGCAGGTACGTAAGTGCTAAATCGCCCTGGCGGGAAGATAGTGCCTCGGTCAATTCTTTCCAATTGGTAATATCTTTATCGTTGACGCGGATAATTTGGTCTCCGGGTTGCAAATTGATTTTTTGCGCCGGGTAACCCTCCACCACTTCTCCAACGGTGGCAGATAGACGGGTGGGATCCATTTCTGGAACTCCCTTAAAATAAGCAAGCGCGGAAAAAATAACCGCAGCAAGCAGGTAATTAAACAGCGCCCCGTTTATTACCATGAAAAATTTGGCGTACCATTTTTTGGCGGCAAATTCGTAGGGCTTGGGCGGCTCTTTGGCCCCTTCGGGGTGGAACATGGGCCCGGCGGGTTCCACAAATCCACCAAAAGGAATAGCGCGGATTTGGTAGTCGGTATCACCTGATTTTTTGTGCCATAATATTTTGCCAAATCCAAATGAAAATTCGTTGACCCGTATCCCTGTTAAACGGCAGGCCAGGAAATGACCGAACTCATGTACGATGACAATCGGGCTGAGCACAACGAGTACGGCTAAGATAGAAAGTAACATAGTTTCTCCTAAATAATGGCTTTGCGGTATGTTTTATCCGCCAGCACTTCGTGGGCTTTTTCCCGTGCCCAACGGTCGGCTTCCAACGCTTGGTTGAGGGTAGCATGGCCCGGCGTTTGCGGAGCGGCTTTGAGCACCGTATACACCAACTTGGCTATTTCGGTAAATTTGATTTTTCCGTTTAAGAACGCATCCACGGCTATTTCATCTGCGGCACTTAACACCGCCGGAAAAATGCCCCCTTGGCGGGCGGCGGCCAGGGCTAATTCCAAACACGGAAAACGATTGAAATCGGGTTCCATAAATTCCAATTTGGCTACTTCAAACAAATTTAATTTTTTTACCGGTCCCGGCAACCGTTTGGGATAAGTAATGGCATACTGGATCGGTACGCGCATATCGGGTTCACCCATCTGAGCCATAATAGCCCCGTCGTGAAATTCTACCGCGGAGTGGATAATGGACTGCGGATGAATTACAATTTGTACTTTTTGTTCGGGCAAATTAAATAAGTTCATAATCTCAATAGATTCAAACCCTTTGTTCATAAGCGTAGCCGAATCTATGGTAATTTTTTTGCCCATTTTCCAGCGCGGATGATTTAACGCTTCGGCCGGAGTAACGGTGGAAAGCGCGCCTTTGCGCTTGGCAAACGGACCCCCGGACGCCGTTAAGAAAATGCGGGAAATATCTTGTGAAATCGTGGAATAATTGTGCTCGTTAGCCATTCCGGCCAAACATTGGAAAATGGCAGACGGTTCACTGTCTACGGGTAAAATAGCCCCTTTCCATCGTTCGCACTCTTGCATGAGCGTTTTGCCGGCCATGACCATCGGTTCTTTGTTGGCCAGTGCTACCGTTTTACCGGCTTTAATAGCGGCAACGAGCGGTTGCAACCCTATTGCCCCGACGACACCGTTAATGACTAAATCCGCACTGGGCAGCGAGGCCATAAAGCAGAGACTGTCAATTTCCGGCGGTAACAAACGCGTGCCGGCCGGCATTTGGTCTTTAATTTTTTCGTAACTTTCCGGATTTAACACGGCCGCAAAACGCGGCTCAAATTGGTGCACTTGTTTTAAAAATAAATCCGTATTGTTGTTAGCCGACAAACCCACCACTCGGTATTGCGGGCCCAAGCGGGCGATAACATCTAGCGAAGACGTGCCGATAGAACCGGTAGAACCTAGAATAACAATTTGTTTCATAACGTATATAAGACCACGTAATAAAATAACGGGGCGAGCAGCAAGTAAGAATCAAAGCGATCCAAAAATCCGCCGTGCCCGGGTAGTAAATTGGAAGAATCTTTCACGCCGGCCGAACGTTTTAATACAGACTCAGCCAGATCAGACACTTGCCCGACTATGGCTACCAGAAGGCCCAATCCTACCGCCACCGGTACGGAAAAGCACGTCGGTAGGAACAAATGTTGCATAAGTACCGCCGCCCCGACGGCCAGTAGCGTACCGCCCACAGCGCCTTCCCACGTTTTTTTCGGGCTGACTTCGGGGTTGAGTTTGTGGCGACCGAAGAAACGACCTGAGAAATACGCCCCCGTATCGGACACCCACACGGTAATCATCATAAACAGCGTGAGATATTCGCCAAACGTAGCAATATCGCGTAAGTTGATAAGATGCGCCAGCGACCACGGAATAATAAAAATGCCGGTGAACGTATTGCACACGCGTTCCCACGAGCGTTTGGGAGTAAGCACTTCCAAAAGTAACACACCGCAGATGACTACGCTAATAGCAAATGGGTAGAGATTATCAGGCAGTTCTGTTTTGAGCGGCATGCGGCCTAAAATGGCAACGGCCCCCATGAGTGCCCCGAACACAAGTAAACTAAGGGTGTGGACGGGTTTTTTGCCTAGCGAAAGCACTAAACTGTATTCGTATAAGCATAACAGAATTACACAGCCCACAAAGACCATGTAAAACACGCCGCCAAAGTGAATGGCGGCTAAAATTACGGGAACGCCGATTACGGCGGTTAAAATGCGAGGTAATAACATATCTTTATTTTACTAAATTTTAGGTACGCGCGTGTAGGTGCGCGGCTTTTAGCGGCGCGCGGCAAGCAGTTTCTTGATTTTGGGGGAGTTGAGTTCCCACAGCGCATTACGGGCTACCCAATGGGCGGTTTTGTTATCTTCGTACAAGTCCAAAATATCACGCGCGCAGGCTAACGCATAGGGCGTTAAACGCGGGTTTTTTTTGCCGATGGTACGCAAGGCCCAGTTGACGGCTTTATGTACCATGGGGCGCGGGTCGCAGGCGTGAATTTTAATCAGCGGTAAAAACATAATTAAATCTTCATCCGCGGTTTTGGCACGCGGAGCGGCTAGTGCACATAACGTGGCAAACCCGGCGCGGCGGACAAATTCTTCTTCGTTTTTCATCCAACGCTCGGCCAGTGCCAACGGTTTTTTGACTTTGGAAAATAAGTGGCACGCACAGGCATCACAAATATCCCACGAATTTAGATCATACACCCATTTTTTAAGGGTTTCGCGCGAAATGAGATTTGGGTCGGCAAGCATAGCGGCTAAAATGCGGGCTTCATGTATGCCCGTTTGCCATAATTCTTCGGCCAATTTTTGATCCGGATGCGGAACCGTTTTGGCAAGTAGGCGCAGCTGTGTAACCGGTGTTCCGACGGCAAATTGTGTGTTGATACCAAAGCGGTCGGCCATTTGTTTTTTAAAACGGGGGGATGAAGATTTTTTTATTTGGGCCAAAATTTCACCCGCACGGGAGGAAGTTGTCATGGTTAAATCCCTCCGAAACGGCGTTGACGCGCGGCGTAGGCGGCCAGGGCCTCTTCAAATTCGTGTTCGTCAAAATCCGGCCATAAGACAGGCGTAAAATAAAATTCGCTATATGCCGCTTGCCATAATAAAAAGTTAGAGAGTCGTTCTTCACCGGACGTGCGGATGATAAGTTCCGGGTCCGGCAGTTGCGGATGATAGAAATAACGGCGCAACATTTCCGGCGTGAGATTTTTTTCTCCGGCGGCGTGGGCGGCATTTACGGCGTGGATAATTTCTTGGCGTGCCCCGTAATTTAAGGCCAAGTTGAGGGTAAGCCCCGTGTTTTGTGCGG
This sequence comes from uncultured Elusimicrobium sp., assembly GCA_902766765.1. Classification (GTDB taxonomy): domain Bacteria; phylum Elusimicrobiota; class Elusimicrobia; order Elusimicrobiales; family Elusimicrobiaceae; genus Avelusimicrobium. The sequence continues at coordinate 6,324 of CACXER010000026.1, forward strand.
TTTCTTGGACGGATTGGTCTAATTGGGTAAGTAACGCTGCCGGAAGGGGATCGCGCTCGCCACTGACCCACAGGCGGATATTTTCCTTCTTGGCGGTTTGGGTATATTGGATAAGCGAATCCGACAGTAGTTTCATGAGTCCGTCAATTTCCTCTTGCGGGCGCGACCAATTTTCCGAAGAAAAAGCATAAAGCGTTAAAAAGGAAATTTTGTTCTTTTGCGCGGCTTTTATGGCGCGTTCAACGGCTTTGGCTCCGGCTTTGTGCCCGGCTAAGCGCGGTAAATGACGGCTCTTGGCCCAACGTCCGTTTCCGTCCATGATAATCGCAACATGTTGTAAGGTTGACATATATATTATTCTAGCAAATAAAACGGGCGCAACTAAAACGTTACGCCCGTGATATGTGTTAAGTGTATTTTTATTTCTTTGCGGATGCTTCTTCTTTAATGGCATTCACTATTTTGCGGATAACGGATGGCCTTTTTGCCTTTTCCAGTATCTCTGCAATTCGGCCATGGTGGTAATGGTCCGGGTCCAACATGGCAAGGTCATAGGCCGTTTGTCCTTTCTTGTTCACTAAGTCTATCCTAGTACGTGGCAATCCGTTAGATTCTTTTGCATTAACGAGATCCTCTACTATTTCAGCTCTTGACGGTCTTCCATAATATGCTGCAATCATAAGAGCGGTCCAACCATCATTGTCCTGTTGGTTTACATCCGTCGTCGGCTCCTCAATAAGGACTCTGGCAATTTCTGCTTTTCCCAAAAAAGCCGCAACCATAAGGGCTGTCTTTCCTTTTTCGTTTTGTTCGTTTACATTTGCCCCTTTGGAAATGAGTTCTTTGACGCCTTGTGGAGTGGCGTCGGATTTATATACGTAACTAACAAGTCCTTGCGCTTGTAACGTGCCAAAGCACGCGAAAATAACTATTGCACTAAGCAGTAACGATAACCGTTTCATAAAAATTCCTCCTTCTAAAATGATGTTTTATACTACTAAGTATATGCGTTTTTTGTCCAATTTCAACGGGTTTTTGGACCTAGATATACTTAGGTCCTTTGGCCTAAGTAATTGCTCATTATGCAAACAACCCCGCGTTTTGGTTTGGCGCGGGGCGGTTTTATATTGGTTTGGGCCAAAATTAAATAGTCATAATTTCGGCTTCTTTTTTGGAAATTACGGCGTCAATTTGCGCGATGTGTGCATCCGTCGCTTTTTGTACGTCGCTTTCGTAGCGTTTCAAATCGTCCTCGGTAATTTCGGACGCTTTTTGTGCTTTTTTAAGTTTTTCCATAACGTCACGGCGCACGTTGCGAACGGCCACTTTAAAATCTTCGCTCATTTTGGAAATATTTTTGGCCAGTTGTTTGCGGCGCTCTTCGGTCATGGACGGCAGCGTAATGCGGATGACTTTGCCGTTATTGACTGGGCTGGCACCCAGGTCGGCTTGTTGCAAGGCCTTATCAATATCGTTTAACGAACTGATATCCCACGGTTGGATTTCCAACGTTTTAGCGTCTAAAATGTTGATGACGGCCATTTGTTTAATCGGGGTGGGCGTGCCGTAATAATCTACACGGATATTTTCCAACAGGCCCGCGCTGGCGCGTCCGGTGCGGATAGTAGCCAAGTCGCGCTCCAAACGGGCGACGTGTTCGGCCATATCGTTTTTGGTTTTGCTGAGTAAAGCGGTAATTTCTTCCATAATAACCTCGCTACGTAAAGTTACTTTATTATAGCAATTATTGGTTGGGTTGGTAATAGCGTTTAAAAAGGGCTTGACTTTATTTTTTTTTTTTGATAGAATTTACATGTATTAAATTCCTGTGGAGGAATATATATGAAAAAGAAAGGTCATTTGTCGGGCGTTTTAAACGCAGAAGGATTTACGCTGATTGAATTATTGGTGGTTGTTCTTATCATTGGTATACTGGCGGCGGTGGCACTCCCGCAATATCAAAAAGCCGTATGGAAAAGCCGTGCCTCGCAGTTGTTCACGATGGCCAAAAGTTTGGCTACGGCGCAAGAGGCCTACCATTTGGCGAATAATACGTATGCCAATTCCTTTGGAGAACTGGACTTGGGTTTTGACAATCTCGCTACAGTTACCACGCCGGAAATCGGTGTATCCACATTGTCGTCTGATTCAATAAAGGGTAATCAATGGTTTGAATTATCTTTAAACAATAGCACACAATTTTTGCTTTCGTCGGCTTTTTTCAAAACGGGCCCTTACAAAGGAGCAGGTTTTATCTCTGTGCAACAAGATAGCGATAATGTGTTGGAGCAAAAATTATACTGTGTTGAACGGACTAATTACGTAGAAACCGCCGGTATTTTTTGCTCAAAACTCTACGGGGCTACAAATTTGGTGGCCACCAAATGGAGTGCCCGCTTTTACGAAATGCCGTAATGAAAAAGCCCCGTCAATCTGACGGGGCTTTTCATTTTATATTTTAAACTTCTTCAGTATTTTTTTAGCGTCTTTGCGGTCTTGTTTTAACTGCGCCACCAGCGCGGGAAGCGAGGTAAACTTTGTTTCATCGCGCAGTTTTTCGGCAAACCAGATGGTAATTTTCCGGCCGTAAATATCCGCATCAAAATCAAAGATATGCACTTCCACCAGCGGCAATTTTCCGTCAATGGAATTGACCGTCGGACGAAAACCAATATTGCAAAATCCGTCGTATATTTCTTTGCCCACGCGCACTTTAACGGCAAACACACCAAGCGGTAAAATCTTATAAATGCCCGTATCTAAATTAGCGGTTGGAAAACCGAGCGTGCGGCCCAGTTGCTTGCCTTTGATAACCTTGCCTCTTACTTCGTACGGGTGGCCTAAAAGTAAATTGGCGCGTTCTATATCACCGGACGCCAAGATTTTGCGGATGAGCGAGGAAGAAATTTTTTGTGTACCCGTTTTATAAAACCGCACGATATCAAACGGTAAATTTAACCGGGCGCATTTTTTGTATAACCACTCGGCGCCTGCCTGTCGATTTTTACCAAGGGCAAAATCCGCACCGATAAGTAGCCCGCCCATATTATATTGTTTGAGTAAAACTTCGTTAAAGAATTTTTCTGCACTCATGCTTCGGCACTTCATAAAATCAAGCGGTTTTATCGGTGTGCCCAGTGCGATGAGTAATTGTTTTTTTTCGTCGGGTAAAGTCAGTACCGTCATTTCCGGCGTGGGGGATAGCAAGGTTTTGGGGGGGAGCGGAAAATATAATGCAAGCGGTTTAAGTCTATGTTGTGCGGCCAGCATTTCCAACCGACTAAGCAAAAAGCGGTGACCGGTGTGAACACCGTCAAAAGTACCGATGGTAATGAAATTTTTCTTCATAAACTAATAATCCGTTTATACAAAATTTCAGTGGGCGTTTGCTTGAGGTGGCTGGCGTCAAATGCGTTTTGTACGTGGTACGGGCCGATTTCAAGCCGCCGCAGTTTCGTTAAATGCCCGACGGTGTTTAACTTTTTTGCTAGCAAATATCCAAGGGCGCGTACATACGTTCCGCACGAGCAACGTACCGTAAAATCAATCGTTTTTTCATCTTTCAAACATACGTCTGTCCATGTTACATTGACACGGTTGTATTTACGTTCTATTTTCTCTCCGGCCCGCGCAAGTGAGTACATTTTTTGCCCGTTGATTTTCTTTGCGCTGAAAAACGGAATCGGTTGTTCAATTTCGCCCGATAATTGGTGCGCGGCCTGTTCCACGAGCGCTTGCGTAAGCGGGGGGACCGGTTGTTCTTTTATAACATCGCCGTACGCATCCCAGGAGTCGGTTTCTTGCCCGAGCGTCAGCGTGGCCCGGTAAACTTTATTTAATTGTAAAAATCGGGCTTGCTCTTTAGTGGCTTCACGTCCGATAAGTAAAATAAGAAGCCCCGTGGCCATGGGGTCCAGCGTGCCGCTGTGCCCGATTTTTTTTGTTTTCAAGATGCGTCGTGAAATGGCAATAATATCGTGCGAAGAAAAATCCTTCGGTTTATCTATTAGTAGTAGTCCGCTGGGCGGCAGATTAGGGCAAGGATTTGACAACATCGTGTACCACTTCGGCCAGCGCATCGGTTACTTCGGCGATCGTTTTATTCGTTACTTTAAATCCGGCCGCACGCGCATGACCGCCCCCGCCAAATTGTTGGGCAATCCGGCTGACGTCGGCATTTCCGCGCGAGCGCAAGTTGACGGATACTTTGTCGGGTTCTTCTTTTAAGAGGGCCGAGATTTCTACGCCGGGAATCATAGTGGGTTGGCTGACAATGCCTTGCGTTTGGGCCGGCGTGGCGCCAAAGGTTTCAAAGTCGCGTTTAGTTAAAATGATTTGGCTGTATTTATTGTCAAAACGCATTTCCATTTTTTCCAGTGCGCGGCCTAATAATTTAAGTTCAATGTACGATTTGGTGAAGTAAATCACTTGGTTGATTTGTTGTACATCCGCCCCTAATGCAACAAGCGCAGACGCCACCCGCAACGCTTCTGCCGTCGTGTTGGAGTGCACGAAGCGCCCCGTATCCGTAACGACTCCGGTATATAAACAGGTGGCTTCATCCGGCGTAGGAAGGATATTGTCTTCGCCGCTGGCTTCATAAAGTTGGAAAATAATCTCCGCGGTGGACGACGCTCCGGAGTCAATATGATTGATGTGCCCGTAGGCATCGCTGACTAAATGGTGGTCTATGTTGACAAGCGTTTTGGCGGGTTGCAGTACACTTTCCAAATCGCCGCCGCGTTGCCTATCGGAACATTCTAGTAAGATAACGGTATCAAAATCAGGGTTGGCGGGAAGTTCACCCACGTGTACGTTGGCCAACCCCGGCAAGAATTTCAAATCGTTGCCGATAGCCGGCGCCGCATACGCGTATACGGTTTTGCCCAGGCGCGTAAGTAGGGAAGTCATGGCGAGCGTGCACCCTAACGAATCGCCGTCCGGGTTTAGATGTCCGGCGATGAAAAAGCGTTTTCCGGCGTGAATGGCTTGCCAGATTTGTGTGAGACTATCTTCTCTATTTTCCATGTTCGTGTTCCTTTTCAATCACTTGGAAAATGGCTTCCACCCGAGAGGCCTTTTCGGGGGTGTCGTCGTATTCAAAGGTGAAAGAGGGGATGCGTTTTAAGTGCAAGCGCCCGCGTAACTGCGCGCCGATTTCTTTGCGCAGCATACTTAGCGCCTCTTGCGTTTTTTGGCGGTCTTGCGGCGAGCCAAATACGGAGAAGTATACTTTGGCCGAGGATAAGTCCTTCGTAACGTGCACGGCCGTAATGGTTACAAATCCGCCTAAATTACCGGTTGCGGCGGCTTTAGTAACGAGCGTATTGATTTCTTCCAATAAAAGGGTTTCTAAACGTTTAATTCTATCTATCATATACTTTATTATAGCATTTTAGAAAAAAGTTAAAAAAACACTTGCAATTTTATAAAAAAGGTATTAAACTATATACAAGGTATCCCAAAAGGATACTTGTATCCTAAAAAGGATACTTTTGATTCTAAGCAAAAAGGAGAACGGTTATGAAACAAGGTTTCACCTTGATTGAATTGTTGGTTGTAGTATTGATTATTGGTATTTTGTCCTCCGTGGCTTTACCGCAATACACTAAAGCGGTAGAAAAAGCCCGCGCGACAGAAGCCATCCAGTTGTTGGGTGATTTGGCCACTGCCGAACAGATTTATCAAATGGGCATGGGTACTTACACCAACGACATGACGATGTTGGATATGCAAATTCCGGGCGTCAGTGCGAGTGCCTCGAGTACTGCTAAGACGAAAAACTTCAACGTCTCTATTACGAGTGCGAACAATGCTACCGTGTTCCAAGCCTCAGCGTCTCGTGCGTCTGGTGGTGTCACGAATACGAGCGAGCCGAAATATGCCATTACGATTCGTATTGATTCTAATGGTGTGATTACGCGCTGGTGTAATGCGACGGCTCCTGCTTTAGGAGCGTTGTCCGCGGATTCCACGGTATCCAAGTATTGCAAATCTATTGCTAATAACTCTACCGGCGAAATCAAATAAGTAGTTTTGCTTAAACGCACCCCTGGGACTTGTCCCGGGGGTGTTTTTTTATGGGTAAGTAGGTTGGTAGGTTTGGTAAAACCTGACACTTTGTATGGCAACAAAAACGCCCGGTGCTTATTAGGCACCGGGCGCGCACTTACATAAGAGTTTACGAAGTAACTGGCCAGCGGCTTACGGCCGTGCCGCCATCCGACTACATCTTAATGCGGCGTGTTACATTTTCCTTTTTGAAGCATTCAATGACGTCACCTTCTAATACGCCCTTGAATCCTTCTACCAGGATACCGCACTCGTAGCCCTTTTCCACTTCTTTTACATCGTCTTTGAAGCGTTTTAAGCCGCCCACTTTACCGTGGCCGACTTCTTCTCCGTTGCGTTTGACACGCACTTCGTAGCCGCGGTAAATCGTACCGCTTTCTACAAACGAACCGGAGATAATGCCGGAACTGAGTTTCATCACTTTTTTAATGATGGCCGTTCCAACTACCGTTTCCACTACATCGGGCTCTAATAAACCTTCCATAGCGGCTTTGATGTCTTCTAACAATTCAAAGATAATGGTGTATTGGCGGATTTCAATGCCTTCGCGTTCGGCCTCGGCTTGGGCTTTGTTTTCCGTAGAAACGTGGAACCCAATAACAACGGCATTAGAGGCCTTGGCAAGCAAAATATCCGACTCGTTGATGTTGCCCGGCGCAGAAAGCACAATATCTACTTCCACTTCATCGGACGGAATGCGCAGTAGTGCGTCTTTAATGGCTTCAATGGAGCCCTGTACGTCGGCCTTTAAAATCAGGCTCAACTTCTTGACACTATTGCCGCCTTCCTCGCTCTTGGCTAAATTCATCAGCGAGGCCTGTTTGCGGTGCGCTTGTGAATCTTCCTTTTGGGCGAGTTTGCGTTTTTCGGCGGTATACCGGGCTTCTTTTTCGCTCGGCATAATATAGAGTGTATCGCCTACTTGCGGCGGTTCTCCGTTGATACCTAAAATTTCCGCCGGCACGCTCGGACCAATTTTTTGGTAGCGTTGTGAATTTTCGTCAATGAGCGCGCGGATGCGGCCGTAGTTCGTGCCCACGATAAAGGGGTCGCCTACTTTCATCGTGCCTTTTTGCACGAGTACCGTAGCCACGACGCCGCGTTTATTATCGCGTTTACTTTCCAAAATCACACCTACACCGGGACGGTTCGGGTTTGCCTTGAGTTCCATGATTTCGGCTTGTAAAGCAATCATTTCCAGCAGTTTATCAATGTTGATATGCTTTTTGGCAGAAATTTCTACAAAGATTGTATTTCCTTGCCATTCTTCCGGCACCAGGCCGCGTGCGGCCAGGTCTTGCTTGACGCGGTCCGGATTGGCGCCGGGCAAATCAATCTTGTTGACGGCTACAATGATAGGTGCCTTGGCTGCTTTGGCGTGTTCCATGGCTTCAATGGTCTGCGGCATGATACCGTCGGTGGCGGATACCACAAGCACCACGATATCCGTAGCTTGGGCTCCGCGCGCACGCATGGCGGTAAATGCCTCGTGCCCGGGTGTATCTAAAAAGGTAAGCACGCCGCGCGGCGTTTTTACACGGTACGCCCCGATATGTTGCGTAATAGCACCGGCTTCACCGGCTACGACGTTGGATTTGCGGATAGCGTCTAACAAACTCGTCTTACCGTGGTCCACGTGGCCCATGATTGTAATAACAGGGCTGCGCGGTTGAAGGTCTTCGGGTTTGTCCTCCGTATCCATGGCCAACATGGCTTCTTGCGTTAAATCTTCTTCGGCCAATTCCGCTTTGAACCCACACTCATCTACGATGAGTTCAATCATGTCTTTTTCCAGCCGTTGGTTGATGGTGGCAAAGATACCCATCATCATGAGTTTTTTGATGAAGTCGTTGGTTTTCAAATTCATCTTTTCGGCCAGTTCTTTGACCGTCGGTTGCCCGACAATGCGAATGGTCTTATCGTCCTTTTTGGGCGCATCTTGTTCCACGGGTTTTACGTGGCCGTGACGATCCGTATTAGCCGGATGAGGTTTAGGCGTTTGCACCGTTACTTGCGGTTTAGGTTGCGGCGCGGGTGTAACCGGTTTGGTTTGAGCCGGAGCCGCGTGAACCACAGGGGCCGGTTTTTGTACGGGGGTCGTATGAACAGGCGCTTGAGGTTTTGGCGTTTGCACCACCGGAGCGGGTTGTTTCGCCGGGGCCGGCTTTTCGACGACGGCGGGTTTGGGCGCCGCCGGAGCAGGGGCTTTCGCCGATTTTTCTACCGGGACGGATTTCGTTGCCTGCGTTTTGGTCCCGGTTGTTTTGGCTTTGCCCGCCGTTTTTTTGGCGGCCGGTTTTTCAGCCGCTTTTTTTACGGTTGTCTTTTTAGCCGTTGTTTTTTTGGCCGCGGGTTTATCCGCCGTTTTTTTAGTGGTTGTCTTTTTAGCCGTTGTTTTTTTGGCCGCCGGTTTTTTCTTCGCCGCGGATTCTTCCTCTTTACTAGTTGTCTTTTTCGTCATGGGCGCCCTCCTCCACGGTCACGTCGGCCTGTTCGGCCTTGACTTTGGCAGTGGCTTTCTTAGCGGCCTTTTTGGTTTTGGCGGTCTCTTTTTCCGCGGGTTTGACTTCTTCTTGTACGGCTATGTCGCCAGCTTCTTGATTTTCCAGATATTTTTTGGCGCCTTCAATAATTTTTTCACCCGTTTTGTCACCAATTCCTTGTACGGCGGCTAAGTGTTCCGGGGTGGCAGTGGCCAATTGTTCTACCGTTGTGAATCCGGCTTTTTGTAATACTTCGGCTAAGGCCGGGCCAACCCCTTCTACCTCGGAGAACAAGCGTTGGATGTTTTCAACGTTTACTTGTTCGGCTTGGGCTTTTTGGGTTTCACTCTTGACGGTTAAATCCCACCCGGTCAAGCGGCTGGCTAATTTGATATTTTGCCAATCTTTGCCTAGCGCAATAGCCAGTTGGTCATCGGGGACGATGATGGTGGCTTTTTTAGCGGTAGCGTTGGTTATTTTAACCAAGTTGGCCTTGGCGGGGGAAATGGAGTTGATTAAAATGGAGGAAATGTCATCGGAGTAATTGATTAAATCAATGCGTTCCCCGGACAGTTCGTTCATAATCGCGCGAATACGAATTCCGCGCATACCGACGCAGGTTCCGATCGGATCAATTTTGTTGTCCGAACTGGCTACGATTACTTTGGCACGGAAACCCGGGTCACGTTCTACTTTTTTAATTTCTACGATGCCTTCCTCAATTTCGGGTACTTCCACTTTAAAGAGTTCTTCTAAAAATTTACCGTTGGCACGTGATAGAATTACGTACGGCCCACGTTGTCCTTTGTCCAAGCGGTAGGCGGCTGATTTGTAGCGGCCTAAAGTAGCATCGTCGCCTACTTCGGCTAAATCGGCCGGGCTGAGCACTTTGGCGATCACGGCTTTAATGCGAGAACCGGTGGAATAACGTTCTTTGTGGATTTGTTCACAATACGGGAAGATGGCTTCAATTTTGCCTAAGTCCACAATGATATCTCTATCGGAAAAACGGCGTACGGAACCGGTAATTACTTCGCCTTCGCGCGGTTTATATTCTTTATAAAAGTTGTCGCGTTCAATGCTGCGTACTTTTTGAATGAGTACTTGCTTGGCAATTTGCGCGGCAATGCGGGAAAATTCTTTGACTTCTAACGGAATAGATACCACGTCGCCCACTTTGGGGTTTTTGAGGTGTTCTTTGGCATCTGTTACGCTGATTTCCATTTCCGGATTGGTAACCGTTTCTACTACATTCAGCAAATGGAATGCCGTAATATCGCCGCTTTCCACGTCAATTTTGGCGCTGATTTGGGCGGTCTTACCGACGTTTTTGCGTAAGGCGGAAACGAGGGCATCTTCAATGGTTTTTAAAATGTCTTCTCGTTTGATGTTTTTTTCTCTTTCTAATCCCTCTAAAGCGAGGCCTAATTCTTTGGCTGTTCCTTCCATGGTGTAATTCTCCTGAGTGTTAAAATTCCAAGACTGGGTCTAGGTTTGCTTTTTTAATATTGTCGTAGGCGAAGTGGAATTGATTCGTTCCATCGTCTAACACAAATTCGTGATCATCCGCAGAAGCGATGACCCCGGTAAAAAATCCGCGGCCTTCCAAGGGGACTTTTAATACCACCTTGATACGCTGCGAAATAAATTGTTTAAAATGCGCGGGCTTCTTAAGTACGCGGTTGACGCCGGGAGAAGATACCTCCAAAATATAGGCACCTTCAATGAGGTTTTCCATTTCCAAAATAGCGTCTATTTTATCGGTCAATGCGCCACAATCATCCAGCGTGACGCCGCCTACTTTGTCTACAAAGAATTGAAGAAGTTTCTTACGGCCCTGGTTTTGGATAACTAAATCCACCAGTTCCACATTTTCACTTTCCAACGCTTTAGCGACGGTTTGTTCAATCGTTTTAGGGTCTCTCATGTTTACTCCTTTGAGCCGTAGTAACGAAAGAGCGACTTGATGTCAAGTCGCTCTTACTATATATATAGTAACATTTGGCGCAATTATTGTCAAATTTCTAATTATTTTTTTAACTTGCCGGGGGAAAGCGTGTTGTTTACAATAAGAAAGTCGTACATATTCATTAGGGGGAAAATTCATGAAGAAAACACATGTAGTTATCATTACCATTATATTTTTACTAATGGTAAGTTTAACCTTTGCCCAAGAAGGGCAAAGAACGTACGTTTCCGGCGATGTCGCCGCTGTCAATACGCCTAACGGCGTGGTATTGGAGGGAGAACAGGTGGCGGTTACCGTGCCGATACAAGGCACTGCCAAACCGCGCACCCAAACCATGCACCGCGCTAAAGTGAACCAGCAAGCGGCGGCAACCAAAGCCACGCAGGTACAAAATGCCGCTTCGCTTAAAAAAGGTGAGCCGCGCGTGAAAGTCAGTACAACTTCCACAGAAACGGATGTGTACAATGTAGACATCAAGAATAAAAAGGGTACCACCGATTATGGTGTAGTGGAACAAACCGTAACTGGTCCAAAAGGTAAACAGACGACGCAGGGGGTCGTTTACAGCGCCTACGCGCCCAGTAAAGCCGCGCTTACCAACGATAAAAAAACGGAGATTTCGTTAGCCGGCGGTGCAACCATGATGACGAACAAAGACAACCGCGATGATAAATATGGTTCTATCGGTTTAGGGGCCAGCGTAAGCATGCTCTATGCGATGAATAATTATTTATCGGTGGGGGTAGATTATATGATGTTACACCCGAAAGGCAAGACGCATAACGACGGTGTGCAAGAACGTCACTATCATGGGATGTATGCGCATGATATTTCGTTAGCCGGTAAATTGACGTTTAATCCGTGGGATAATTTTCGTATTTACTCGCCGATGGGCGTGGGTATGATGAATGCCCGGATGAAAACGGTGATTGACGGAGCCGACGATAGTGAAAATAAATGGGGGGCTGCCCTTTATATCGGCGCTGGTATGCAATATGACATAACCGATTGTATGTTTGCCGGTTTGGAATATCGCTATACCTATGGATTTATCAGCGATAAAGACCTCTCGGACCAACACAAAGACCGTGATCTGCAGTTCCATACCGTGATGTTGCGCTTAGGCATGCGGTTTTAATATAACGGAAAATAAACGTAAGTGAAGAGGAGCGGGGCGTCCCGCTCCTCTTGCTTTTTTTGTTATTTTTTGCTACGCTTTGCGTAGAGAGATACTTTCTCGGTTGGGCGAGGAACCCGGCCGGAAAAATAGTTTTTCCTCGGGAAGTTGCCGGGGGTATTTATTCGCAAAATTATAAGGAGAGAAAATGAAGAAATTAGTTGTCCTGTCGCTTTTGTTTGGTTTGGTTTTGCCACTGGCTGCCAAAGAGAAAAAACATAGTTTGGAAATCGGTTATGAATTTTCCGACTATGGCTACCGTGAACCGCACATGGAATATCCTATTCGCGATTCTGCCAAGAAGCAAGGTATTAGCGTAGTGTATACCCGCCATAGTGTGTTGTCAGATGAGGTAAACGATGATGATCCGACGTTTGCCAGTATTGAATTTCGGTACATGGACGGCAAGGCGGATTACGACGGTTATTTGATGGATGGTACACCGTTTACCATTAACGATATTAGAGATTATTATACGGAAGTTGCCTTGAAACTCGGGCAAAGTTATGGTTCCGGGGCTACTAAATTTTGGCCTTATTTCGGGGTGGGCGGACGTTGGCTCCGCAACGGGGAAGATGCTATTGTCACTTCGGGCAGTGTTACCGGACAAATGTACCAGCGCACCTCTTCTTACTTCTATGTCCCCTTAGGGTTAAACATTACGTTTGATATGGGGGATGCGGCGCGCCTGACGTTAAACGGACAATTTGATTGGTTGATACACGGTAATCAAAACAGCCACATGACGGGCTACAATTTTGATTCTATTTCCAACGAACAAGGTAAAGGTTTGGGCTTGCGTGCCAGTGCCAAGTTGGAAGCCAATTTAGGTAAGATGGGTGTATTTGTGGAACCGTTTTATCGTTACTGGAAGATACAAAATTCTAAGGTAGTTACGCTCCAAGTGGTAGATGAACACGGCGATCCTACCGGAGATTTGGTGGATGTTTGGGAGCCCTTTAATATCACCCGCGAGTATGGTATTCGGGCCGGTATTACATTCTAAGCAGTTCTAGATGAAAGACAAAAAAGCGCGGTTTTTGGCCGCGCTTTTTTGTTTGGTTGCTTTTCTGTTTGTAAAAAAGTATCGCAATTCTTGACATCATTTTTTTTTTTTTCTAAAATTTACGAGTAGATGAGATCTGAACAAAAAAGAGGTTTGTTATGAAAAACGAAAGATTGGGTAAATTCAGTGGTTTTACGCTTATTGAACTCTTAGTGGTTGTTCTCATTATCGGCATACTTGCTGCGATTGCACTGCCGCAGTATGAAAAGGCCGTTCTCAAAAGCCGCATGACACAAGCCATTGTTTACGCACGGGCCGTAAAAGATGCTCAAGAAAGGTATTACTTGGCCAACGGCGTATATGCTACAGATCCCACCGAATTGGATATAGAGGCCCCCTGCCCAAGCCAGTGGATTTGTGATGTAACTAATACGAAGGTAGAAGTGTATCCGAATAATGTAGGCGGGGCACTGACTGTGATTGCCCGGTATGATTTCTATTCTGATACGGCTATTGCCGGAAAAATGTATTGTTGGTCTTCTTACAGTGGTCCTGCTAAATATCGTAACATTTGCAAAAGTTACGGCCCTTTATTATCAGATGAACCGTCCGGGAGTATTCCGGGGGTTAGTTATCTAATCCAGTAGGATTTTTTACCGTCAATGGTTTGGGGAGTTTCGTCGTTGGCTTGGCTTTCGCAAAAATTTTCGCCCGCGCTATTTAGGCCTGCGCACATCAGCCGCGTAAAATTTTTGTCGGTAAATAATTCATAACGTACGGAATTGTCTTCGTTTATTTGGGTAAAACGAACTTCCCAACACAGTTCGTTCGGGTCAGATTTTTCGCGGCAGAAAACTTCGCCGGTGAAATGTTTTAATTTAGATTTTTGTAAACGTTCGGTAGATTTTTGGGCTTGTTCGGCCGACATATTATACCCGGTGGCCCAGTTTTTCTGCCGACCCCATAACATAACCACTTCTGTTGTGCGGGCGCTTTCTACGGCATTTCGGTAATACGGCAGCGCTACCGCTACAAGCACCACCACAATAATGAGGACCACCAACATTTCAATAAGCGTAAAACCGCGCATGTCTTATTTGGCTCCGTCAATCAGTTTAGTAAGTAGCGCACGCAGTTCTTCCGGCGGAATTTGCAATCCAAGCGACCACGCCGTTTCATGCAAAAGGTTTCCCAGCGTTTGCAACAAATCGCTTTGCAAGGCGTCTAAGGGCAACGTCCGGTCCATGCGTAAGTAATCTTCCAATACCGTGGCTTGGCGTTTATTAAATAAAGCCCGGCGTGCGCGCGTGTTGTTCATTTTCAGACGGAAATAGAGTGAACCGCCCACATTTAATTTTTCCAAAAATTTCCGCGCGGTTACAAAGAACAGAACCATATTTTGCGCCAGATTTTCTATCCGTAGCGTGCTGGCGGCGTGCCCGTTTACCATTTCTTCGGAAGATACGATTTGTTTATTCATGATGAGCCCGTACGCATTAAATTCGGTCATCTTATAAATGCCGCGTTGGTTGGAAATAACCGCCGCCCCATCTTGCACGGCTTGTAACGGTAATTCCGGGTTGGCCATAACGCCATACGGAGCGCGTGTAGATGATTGGGCAATGAGTTGCGGTAAATTTTTGTAATTTGTCAGTGGCTCATCGGGATAGTAGGGTTGCAAGGAAAGCGTACATACCACTTCTCCGTCGGCAGATACCGTCATGGTTTTGAGGTAATTTTCAAAATGGCGTTCGGCTTTGTCATAGAGAATATGGCGCAAGCGCTCGGATTTTTTGCGGTGATCTAAGAGCCAGGGTAATTTTTCCGGATGGACAATTGTTTCCGGGCGGCTGCTTTGTCCGGTGCGGATGTAGGCGCGTTTCAATTTACCTACCAGGTGCGGTGTCAAATTACTTTGCGGAATTTGGATCAGCACAAACATCCGTTCACCCGATTTATTGATACAGATATTGATGTCCACAAACACCACGGGGTCAATATATACTTTAATGATGTCTTCAATGGTGTTGCGTAATTTTTCGTGGTACGGAATGCCGATAAAGGGGGGATGAGGTTGGTCGTTTTTATCGTCTTGTACTCCGACGATAATTAGTCCGCCCAGCGCGTTCGCAAAGGAGGCAATTACTTTGGCAAATTTTTCGTGATTTTTGGGCAAGATATATTTGTAGTCCAACTGTTTGCCTTCGGGTACGCGCTTTTTGCAGAACGCAACGACGTCATCAAAAGTTACTTCCTGAAACGGTTTATCAAAAAACATACAATCTCCTCCCTGATTTGGCGTCCAACTGTTTATTTTATTATAATAAAAATAGGGCAATACGCAAGACTTGCCCGGGAAAACTATGAACTCGCCGATACACGCATTAGCCAGTTTGGTTACGGAAAAATTTATTTTAGCCGCCCCCGGTAAGGCCGCCGCCGCGTTGGAAACGCTGGCGACGCACGAGGTGCTGCAACTGATTTCTCCGCTCAAAGCGCAAACCTTGATTGCGCTGTTTAACGTTATGGAACCGGCCAAGGCGGCGGCGGTGTTGCGGCGGTTGCCGATTCGGCAATCCTCGTACGTCTTGTCCCGTTTGGAGGTGCCGCAAGCGGCTAAACTTATGGCGTCGTTTTCCGGTCCGTATCGTGCACGGATTTGTGCCGTGTTGGATCCGTCGTTTGTGCGTGTGTTGGAAGGTGCTTCCTCTTTTGGGGAAGACGCGGTGGGAAGCGTCATGCAAACCGATTTTGTGTCCGTCCGTACGGATATGAAACTATCTCAACTCATTGAACGGCTTAAAAATCTGCCGCGTAAAAAAATCCCAGCGCTTTGCGTAGTGTGTGATAAAGAAGGCGTGCTCAAAGGCGTAATTGCCCCGGCGGAACTGGCGTTTTATGCGCCGGGTTCGGTGGTGGGGTCTGTCATGAACCCGAGCGCGGCTTTGCGTCCGCAAGATTCTTTTGCGCGTGCGCGCGAAGTGTTTGCGGAAACGGAAAGCGAAGTCTTACCTGTTGTCAACGAGCAACAAATTTGCGTAGGGGTTTTACAACGCGCGCGCATCCCGGCCGAAGATAAAAAGTCTTTTTGGCAAAAAATTACCCGGTAATTTAAAATTATTTTTGATAGCAAATCCCTGCTTGATCAAGCAGGGATTTTTAAATGAGCCACAGCGTACGATTTAACCCCAAAAACCACCCCTAAAAAAAGCGTGTTTTTACGCCCTAAAATTGATAAAATGTTTATATGCAATCCACTATCTGTGCTTTGGCTAGCGGACAGGGAGGGGCGGTGGCGCTTGTGCGCTTATCCGGCCCGGACGCGCTTGTCATTACGCATACACTTACCGCTAAGACGCAACTTTTTGAGCCGCGCCGCCAGACATTTTGCCCGCTTTACGACGGGAAAAATGTACTGGATAAGGCCCTGGTAACGTATTTCAAAGCACCGCACTCCTTTACCGGGGAAGATGTCGTGGAGTTTGCCGTGCATGGTTCGCCGTATATTATCGGGCGGTTGTTGGAGCGGCTTTGTCAGGCGGGGGCCGTGCTGGCCAAGCGCGGGGAATTTTCACAACGCGCCTTTTTAAACGGAAAAATGGATTTAGTGGAGGCTCAGGGCCTTTGCGACGTTATCGCCGCCGGAAACAAGGCCGCCCACCGTTTGGCGATGAGTGCCTTAGACGGTAAACTAAGTGCGCGGCTGGATGAAATTAAAACTAAACTGACCGAACTACTTGCCCAAATTGAAGTGCGCTTGGACGATGTGGACGAAGAGATGACACCACTATCTACTGAATTTATCACGCAAGAAATTTCCGTTGTTCTAGCCCACATTAAAAGCCTGACGGATACTTTTTCCGTCGGGCGTCTTATTAAAGACGGTGTCAAAGTGGCCATTGTCGGTGCGCCCAACAGTGGCAAATCCAGTTTGCTAAATGCGCTTGTCGGCTTTGACCGCGCTATCGTTACCGACGTATGCGGCACGACGCGCGATACCGTAGAAGAAACCTTGGAAATAAACGGGCAAAAGATTATTTTAACAGACACGGCGGGTATCCGTTCGCACGCGCTGGACGTGGCCGAACAGGAAGGCATGCGCCGCAGTAAACGTGCGATGGAAGAGTCCGACGTTATTTTGTTTGTGTTGGATTTGTCTCGGGCCGTTACACCGGAAGAAAAACAACTGTGGCAAGATATTCAAGATACGCATAAACGCACGCTTATCGTGTTAAATAAGTCCGATAAGCCGTCCGCCGGCACGCCTAATTTGGCCGATTTATCGTCTTATACACAATTTACCGTTTCGTGTAAAAAAGGCGACGGCTTGGACGCGTTAAAAAATGCACTTACCGCGCCACTAAACGAAGTGGAAAAAGACGGGCTCATGATTTCTAACTTGCGTCACTACGAGGAATTATTGCGCGCGCAAACCGAACTGGAAAGTGCGCAGTTGCAACTTGCCAAAAATGTGGGGGGCGAAATCTACGCCGAGCACTTGCGCGGTGCGCTCACGCACTTAAAAGATTTACTGGGAGAAGTCACGCCGGATGATATTTTAGGCGTGATTTTTTCTAAATTTTGTATGGGGAAATAAACGATGTTTACGTGCAGTAAAAAATATGACGTTATTGTGATTGGCGGTGGCCACGCCGGGTGCGAGGCGGCCTTAGCCGCGGCCAAACTGGGCGCTCAAACACTGCTGCTAACTCAAAATTTAGATACGATTGCCCAAATGTCGTGTAATCCCTCTATCGGTGGAATTGCCAAAGGGCAAATCGTGCGCGAAATTGATGCGCTCGGCGGGGCGATGGGCCGCGTGACCGATCACGCTGCCTTGCACTATCACATGTTAAACACAGGCAAAGGCCCGGCGGTGCACTCCCCGCGCGTCCAATGCGATAAGAAAGTGTACCAATTTACTTTCAAACATTTTTTGGAACTCCAACCCAATTTGGATATCATGCAAGATGAGGCCGTTAAAATTACGACGTCCGACGGCGCAGTCAGCGGGGTGCTGACGTTGCGTAATACCCTTTATCACACAAAAACCGTTATTTTAACAACGGGCACCTTTTTGGGGGGGACGATTCACATCGGTACGGTCATGACACCCGGCGGGCGCTACAACGATATGCCGTCCAATTTACTCTCTAAAAATTTAAGCGAAGAACTGGGCTTACATCTCATGCGCTTTAAAACGGGTACGCCCATGCGTATCAATGCGCGCGGCCTGGATTATTCTAAATTCCGTTTGCAACCGTCTGACAATCCGCTACAACCTATTTCCCATTTTACCGACGTTCACGAGCAACAAAAGCGGAAATTTTTGAGTTGCTATATTACGCATACCACACTCGCTACCGACAAAATTTTACGCGAAAATTTCCAACGTTCCGCCATGTATGGCGGTAATATCCATAGCCAGGGGCCGCGGTATTGCCCGTCGGTGGAAGATAAAATCAAAAAATTCCCGGAAGTTACTTCCCACCCGCTTTTCTTAGAGCCGGAAGGTGCACATACGGAAGAATATTATATCCAGGGTTTTTCTACCAGCATGCCCGAAGATGTCCAGCGTGCGCTGATTGCCTCCGTACCCGGTATGGAAAATGCCTCTATCACACGCATGGGGTACGCCGTAGAATATGATTGTTCCGACCCGATGGATTTGTTACCCCAGTTGGAAAGTAAAATTGTGCCCGGTTTGTTTTGTGCGGGCCAAATCAACGGTACCACCGGCTACGAAGAAGCCGGCGGACAAGGGCTTGTGGCCGGTATCAACGCCGCTTTAAAAGTGCAAGGCAAGGAGCCGTTTGTGCTCCGGCGTGATGAAGCGTATATCGGGGTACTCATTGATGATTTGGTAACTAAAGGCGTCAATGAGCCGTACCGAATGTTTACTTCTCGGGCGGAATACCGTATTTTACTGCGTAACGATAATGCCGATTTACGTTTGATGCCCCACGCGTTTAGACTGGGGATGTTGGACATTGCTTACAAACCCGCTTTTGAAAAATACCGGGCGTTATGCGACACATTAAAAGCCAATTTACAGGCCCCCGTTACGGACGAGCCCGATTTGTTCCCGTGGTCGCTTGAAAAAGCACGCGCGCATGCGGAAATTCATCACAAATACGAGGGATATTACGAGCGTAATAAAAAAGACGCGGAAAAATTAGCCGAAGTGGATGCTATTAAAATCCCCGCAGGATTTGACCCGTCTTCCGTGCGTGGGTTACTGTTTGAAAGCGCGCAAAAATTACGCGAAGTCAAACCGCAAACGCTCGGGCAAGCCAGCCGTATCCCGGGGGTAACTCCGTCGGATATTCAACTGTTAGCCGTACATATTGAGCGGTTTAGGAGACTAAAACATGTGGCGAACAGTAAGTAAATTTGCCGAGAGTATTTCGTTGCCGCTTTCGCAAGCGCAAGCCCAGTTGCTAGTAGACTACGCGCAGTTAGTGTGGCAGAAAAAAGATATGTTAAATCTGACCAGTGCGTCTGGTTTGGAGGAAATTTTGAGTCGCCACATTTGTGACGGATTGCAAGGTGCGGCGTTGGCGCAGCGGTGGGCTAAAAAACACGCACTGGATACTTTTGACGTAATTGATGCCGGTTCCGGGGCGGGGTATATCGGGCTTACTTGGGCAGCAGCGTTACCGCACGCGCGGGTAACACTTGTAGAAAGTTTAGAAAAGCGGTGTGCATTCTTGAATTGGACGATTTTAAAATTAAATTTGAAAAATGTTTCTGTTAAAAATATCCGTTTGGGAGAGCAAAAAGATTTGCGAGCAGACGTGCTTACCGAACGGGCCATGGGTCAACTATCCGATATTTTGTCCATTTGTTTGCAAGCGGTAAAACCCGGCGGTATGTTTGTGGCCTATCAAGGGGAAGCGGCGACGCCGGTAGACGCTGCCAAGTATGGGGCGGTGCCGGGTGATGTGCAGAAATATATATTACCGTCGGATAATAGACCCCGGCAGTTAGTTTGTTTTGAAAAAAAGAGTGTATGAGCGATAAGACCTTTTTAAAATTCGTGTTGGTGCTGGCGCTGATTGTCGGAATCGGAATCGCCGTGGGGGACGCTTGGGATTTGCATGATGTGGCGCAAATTATGTTTTCCGATAAGCCGCGTTCTCATAACTCCGGCAAGACGGCTCCCGCAACGCCTACGACACCCTCAACGGAATCTTCCCAAACGCCAAGTAAGGACGAGCAAAAATTCGGGCAACTTATTACCGGACTGGAACGCATTGCGGGGGTGGCGTCCGATAAGGGGGGGGTGGACTCTATCCCTACACAGGCCATTCGCCCGCCGGATTCTGTCCATAAGGTTCGTTGGGCCCCGCCGCCACCCGGATTTTTAACAGCCGATACGTCTAATTATCTCATTTACCGTCAAGACAATCCGGTTTCTGCAAATATCAAAACTGTGTTGGATACGATTCACGGTAATTTGATGTTAGATTTGACGCCGTTTACGCTGGTCGTAAAACCCAATAAAATTTTAGTCATGCTCTTTAACAACCGCGACAGTTACCACGATTTTACGCATTTACCGTCGTGGTCGGGTGCGTCGTCTGACTTGCAAACCGATACCATGTACGTTATTGAAGGCAATAGCTTTTATCCGTTGTCGGTACACGAATTAACGCACTTATATTTTGACGGATATTTCTTGCCTACGATTTCACCCTTGTGGCTCAGCGAAGGTATGGCGGTTTATATGCAGATTTATTCCACGAAGCAAAAACCCAGTTGGGTAGACCATAGTTTGCGGCGTATTGTGGCGGGGGATATTATTCCGCTAGATGAAATGACCGTCACCGAGGACTTAAATTCTTATGATACCGAAAAAGCAGAACTGTGGTATACGCAGGCGTATAGTTTGGTGGATTATTTGCTCAATACCCGTACGCGCGATGAATTCTACAAACTATGTACGGAGTTAAAAAATAAAACGCCCTTGCACCAAGCCTTGTATCATACGTATGGAATGCCTTTCAACAAAGTCAGCGTACTGCAAAACGTGTGGTTGCACGATTTACAAAAGGCCTATCAGGAGGGCCGTATTTTAAATTCGCAACCGCCGTCCGCACAAGTAAAACAAGTGCCTCCGGCTGACGGTATGACCCCGGCACAACCGGTATCCCAATCAGCTAAAAAGACGGCGGCGCAGCCGGCTCCTGCAGCCAAACCTACCGTCAATAAATCAACGGCTCCGGCTAAAAAGCCCACCCCGCAAAAAACGAAAATCAATAAACTCCAAACGGTAGATGCCCGGGAGTATTGGGGAGGGAACTAATGCAACAAACGTGGACACATATTCCCATTATGGTTAGCCAAATTGCCGAATTGTTGCTACGTAATCCTGACGGAGTATATATGGACGGCACGCTGGGGCTCGGCGGGCACACGCACTATTTTTTAACCCGGTTAGGTCCACAATCTAAAGTTTTAGGGTTTGATAAAGATGAGGAAGCCCTTGCGATGGCGCGCGAGCGGGTCAACGATACGCGTTTACAAACTTTTCACGCCAGTTATGCCCAAGCGCCGGAAATTTTGCGTACAGTCGGTATTGAACAGATAGACGGCCTATTGTTAGATTTGGGGTTGAGTTCGTACCAGTTGGATAATCCGGAACGTGGATTTAGTTTACTGCAAGACGGGCCGCTGGATATGCGGTTTGATTTGTCGGCTACGTTGACGGCGGCGGATATTGTCAATACGTGGCCGCTACAGGAAATTATGCGTATTTTGACAGATTACGGCGAAGAACGTCAAGCAGAAAAAATTGCACTGGCTATTTTAGCCGCGCGCAAACAAACCCCTATTCAAACTACGCAACAATTACGTCAGATCGTGGAAAGTGTAGTGCCGCGATATGGTAAACGCCACCCGGCTACACAAACGTTTCAAGCCCTACGTATGGCGTGTAATAGCGAATTGGAAACTGTGGCGCAGGCGCTGGAGCGGTTGCCCGGTTTGTTGGCTGTTGGAGCGCGTATGGCGGTGCTGACGTTCCACTCGTTAGAAGACCGGCTCGTTAAAAATCAGTTTAAAACGCTGGCGTCCGGCGGGAATTTTCAACTTGTCAATAAGCACGCACTAACCCCTGATTATGAAGAAGTCCGGCAAAATCATCGGGCTCGTAGTGCCAAATTGCGCGTGATAGAGAGGGTGAAATAATGCCTATACCTATTTTCCGTATTATTTTTTTAACGGCTATTTTGGCGTTTGGTGTCGTGTGGATTCGTATAGAGGTCAACCGCTCGGGCCGTACGATTGGACAATTGCAAAACGAGGTAGAAGTCAAAGAAGCGCGTAACCAATATTTGAAGTTAGAGATTTTGCGCCTGTCTAATCCGGAAAATATTTCCAAATTAGCCAAAGAAAAATTTGGGCTACAACCCATTTCCCCGTCGAAAGTGGTTGTACTAAACGGTAATAAAAAGTAAGTATGCTTAGAAAAAGTGTTTCCTCCCCGGAAGTGTTCAACATCAAAAAGCGCATGCGTTGGATGGGCTTACTGATGTTGATGATTCCGCTTATTATTTTTGTCCGTTTATTTTACATGCAAACTTTTTTACATGAATCTTTTGTGTCCAAGGTGGAACGCTCTATTTATAACTACTTGGCCGAGGACCGTTTGCGAGGGCGTATTTTAGATACGAACGGGCGGGTGCTTGCGGAGTCGGTGCGGACGCATTCGTGCGGCATTAGTAAACGCTACGTGAGCGATAAGAATAAACTTGTGGATTTTTTAGCCCAAACGTTGCAACTGTCCAAGCGCCAAATCTTGGAAAAATGGGAAAAGTCCGGTCCTTTCTTTTTTGTGGCGAAGAAAATTAAACCGGATGTTTATATCCAATTGACCGATATTTTGCGTACTCCGTTGGGGCAGGGGGTGGAACTAACCCCCGAGTATGAGCGGATTCATCCTTATGAGGAAAGTGCGTTGGATATTGTGGGTACGGCCAATTCCAAGAATTTCGGTCTTTCGGGTATTGAGCAAATGTTTAATAAAGAACTTTCGCAAGATATCAGCAAAAAACGGGCGAAACGAGCCCGCCGCGGTGCAGTTATTTACGACCGTAAACTACGCGAAGAGTTATCTGTAGGAAATGTTTATTTAACGTTAGATGAAGTGGCGCAGTACTATACCGAACAGGCCCTTTACCGTGCGGTGGAGACCGTGGGCGCCGAACACGGGGTGGCTATTGTACAAGAACCGCAGACCGGACGTATTTTGGCGGCGGCTTCGTATCCGATGAAGGATGGGCAATCGTTAGCGTTTCAATTTACATACGAGCCCGGATCTACCTTCAAAACGATTGCTATTTCTTCGGCGTTGGATGCCGGTTCGGTGCGCATTACGGACAGCATTGATATGGAAGGACGGAAATGGGAAGTGGTAAAGGGGTTTGTCATTAAAGATAACCAGCATAAAAAAGACTATTTGTCCATTCCGGAAATTATGCAAGTTTCGTCCAATATTGGGGCCGGAAAAATTGCGCTTGATTTGGGAGCCAAAAACCTGTTTTACTATATCAAGGCCTTTGGATTCGGTTCCAAAACAGATATCAATTTTAACGGGGAATCTAAAGGCAGTGTCCTGCCACACAATAAATGGACTAAAGTGGATACGGTAACCAAAGGGTATGGGTATGGTATTGCGGTAACGCCTGTTCAACTGGTCAATGCCTATTCGGCTATTGCTAACGGCGGAACATTGATGCAACCGCATTTGATTGACCGTATTGAATATGCGAATGGTAAGGTGGAAAAGTATGCCAAACCTGTTAAAATCCGTAAAGTGTTTCGCAAACCCGAAACGGCCGCTATTATGACAAAAGTATTGCAGAGTGTGGTAGAAAACGGTTCGGGTAAACTGGCTAAAATTCCCGGGTACAATGTCGCCGGGAAAACAGGTACTGCTGAAAAATTGAGTGCCGAAGGCGGATACGGTAAACGTAATCACGTCGTATCTTTTTGTGGGTTTGTGCCGGCTTCTAATCCGCAATTTACGATTTTGATTATCTTAGACAATCCGGCTAAATATACTTTCGGTGGTACGGCGGCTGCTCCGGTATTTAAAGAAATCGCGCAACCGTTACTGGCTCGTAAAGGCGTACCGCCGGATCAATTAGATTTTGAATGATTATCATATTTTTACAAGGAGACTTCGCATGAAATTAAATTTAACACTTCGCAAAATAGCCGAAGTTATGGAAGGAAAGTTAGTGGGGGGGGACCCTTCGCAAGTGGTCCAATCGTTTGTGACGGATAGCCGGGTGGTGGCCCCGGGCGACGCCTTTATTGCGCTGAAAGGAGCAAACTACGATGCCCGGCAATTTATTCCACAAGTGCTAAAACAAGGAGCGAGTGTCGTCGTAGCCGAGGAGAAAGGATTTACCGTTCCCTCCGGTGCAAAAGCCGCTTTTATACTGGTTAAAAATCCGCTTGTTGCTTTGCAAACTTTAGCCAAATATCACCGGTTAAACAGTACGCTTAAAATTGTTGCTATTACCGGTTCCAACGGAAAAAGTACCACCAAACAAATGTTGCGTGCCATCTGCCAAACCGCCGGAGAAACAATTGCCAATATGGGCAATTTTAACAACCAATTCGGAGTGCCCTTTTCCTTATTGGAAATTCAACCTAAACATAAATTCGGTGTGTTTGAGTTGGGTGCTTCTCATCCCGGGGATATTGCAGAAACGGCTTGCTTAGCCGTGCCGGATGTGGCGGTTATTACCAACGTAGGGGCGGCCCATTTGGAATTTTTCCACGACTTGGAAACGGTATATAAAACAAAAACCGAAATCGCGGCCTGCTTAAATTGTGGGGGGACATTAGTGTATAATGCCGACGACGCGTACTTGTCCCGCTTGAAAACAGAATTTAAGGGGAAAAGCATATCGTTTGGGTTTACGCCGGGGGCTGATGTGCAGATTTTGGAAACTGCCGATTTTTCCTTCACTTACAAAGGGGAGGCATATGTGTTGCCCATCCGTCTGGAACGGCACGATAAATTAAATGCTGCTGCTGCGACGGCGGCGGCCATTTCGCTCGGGCTGTATATGGATAATATCAAGCAAGGGCTGGCCCATTTTATGCCTATGCCTATGCGTTTGGAGCGGAGCGTTAAAAACGGGGTGCATTTTATTTTAGATTGTTATAACGCCAATCCGGCCAGTATGAAAAATGCGTTGGAAATTTTAGGGCGCGAGAAAGATTCTCCGCGTATTGCCGTCTTAGGTGATATGAAAGAGTTGGGGGAATCGTCCAAAGAATATCACCGCTTGGTAGCCCGGCAACTGTTGGACAACCGAGTGGAATATGCGTTTTTAGCCGGGCCCGAAATGCGCTACGCGTATGAAATACTAAAAACGGCCCCCGGTATTAAGGCGCATTACGCCTTGCAAGCTACCGATTGGTTGGATACCTTAAAAAAAGTATTGACCGGTGGCGGAACCTGCCTTATCAAGGCCTCGCGTTCTATGCAATTTGAAACTATATTCAAGGAGATTTAATGTATGTTATATTACTTATCCCTATTCAAAGACGATGTTAGTTTTTTAAATATATTCAGTTATATAACGTTTCGCACCGGGGCGGCTATATTTACGGCGTTCTTCTTGACGCTTCTTATCGGGCCGCGTGTGGTGGCTAAGTTGCGCTCTTACAAGATACAACAAGTAGAGCGGGAATACGGCCCGGCCTCTCACCTTTCTAAAAGCGGTACCCCAACCATGGGCGGTATTTTGATTTTTATAAGTCTAATTACCAGCGTGCTCTTGTGGGCACGGCTGGACAGTTCGTATCTGTGGCTATTGGTTTTTACGACGGTATCTTTAGGTTTTGCCGGTGTTATGGATGACTACACCAAACTCGTTAAGAAAAATCCGGAAGGGATGAAATCTTCCATTAAACTGGCCATTCAATTATTCACGGCTATCGTAGTAGTGGGATATTTAGCCATTAATCCGCCTAACGGCGAATATGCCACTTCGCTGATTATTCCGTATATGAGTAAGATGTTTATTGACTTGTCGGTATTCTATTTTGCGTTTGCGATGTTAGTGATTGTAGGGTCTTCCAACGCTACCAATTTGACCGACGGTTTAGACGGCTTGGCCAGCGGATGCATGGTATTTACGGCCGCAACTTATGGCATTTTTGCTTACGTGGCCGGTAATATTCAGTTTGCGGATTATTTGAAAATTATCTACGTACCCGGCGCCGGGGAAATCACTGTGTTTATGGGGGCGCTTATTGGAGCGTGCCTGGGATTTTTGTGGTTTAACGCGTATCCGGCACAAGTATTTATGGGGGATACGAGTTCGCTGTTCTTGGGTGGGGTAATTGGCACGGCGGCGTTGTGTGTTAAACAAGAATTGTTGCTTCCCATTGCCGGCGGACTTTTTGTGTTGGAGACGGTGTCTGTGATGTTACAAATGGGGTATTTCAAAATGACCCATGGCAAACGGCTATTTAAAATGGCACCGATTCACCACCATTTTGAACTGCTCGGCGTCGCCGAACCGAAAGTGATTGTACGGTTTTGGATTGTGGGTGTGATGCTGATGTTGCTGGCACTTGCGTCCTTAAAGATCAGATAATATGGTTAAATTGTTTCGTAAATCCTCACGTCTGCGTCCGGTGGCACTGCGCAAAACAGTGCCCGAGCACCGTCGTGAGAAATCAACCGGATGGAAACCGCTGCGCTTGGATAAACGGTTGGTGGTCATTACGTTAGCCTTCGTAATGACGGGGCTTATTTTCACCTACTCTTCTAGCGCGTTTGATTCTTCGGCCTTTTTCAAACGGCAGTTGATTTTTGATGCATTGGGGTTAGGTATCGCTTTGTTTTTGTCCCAAACGTATGACCGGCTCCAACGCATGAAACTTTTCCGTCCGATGAATTTAATGATTCTAACGTGGGTGCTACTGGTAATCGTGCTGTTTGCGCGCACGCAAGCCAATGTGCACCGGTGGATTGACTTCGGCTTTTTCAAATTACAACCTTCGGAAATTGCCAAAGTAACGTTGGTTATTTATATTGCGGATTATTTGGAGAGTGTCACGGGAAAATTAGCCAAAAATTGGAAATTACTTCTTAAACCCATCGGCGTAGCCGGGATTACCTTGGGGCTCATCTTAGCCGAGCGCGATTTTGGAACGCCGTTTTTAATGGCTATGGTGTTTGGTTGTATGATGCTCGTGGCCGGAATGCGCCTGAAACATTTGTTGGTGCCGGTGATAATTATTTTGCCTTTAGCGGTGCAACAACTTTTCTTTGTAACGTACCGGCGGGAACGTATTTTCTCGTTTTTGAATCCGTTTGCTACGGAGAGTAGCACCGGTTATCAGTTAGTACAGTCGTTAGTGGCGGTGGGGTCGGGAGGTTGGTTCGGTAAAGGCCTTGGAAACAGTGAACTTAAATTGGAATATTTGCCGGCGGCCCATACCGATTTTATTTTCTCGGTCATGTGTGAAGAATTCGGCTTATTTCGCATTGCCCTTATTTTGCTTGGTTTTTGCTGGTTACTGGTGCGTGGGATTAGTTTAGCGCGCGTGGCCAAGACGCATTTTCGCAGTTTGGTTATTTTCGGACTTACGATTACCATTTGTCTGCAAGCCTTCTTTAATATGGCGATGGCTATTGGACTAATGCCCACCAAAGGGATTGCCCTGCCGTTCTTCTCGTACGGGGGATCCTCGGTGATTATGACGCTGGTCATGATGGGAATTATCCTCAATTTGGCGGCGGTGGATAATACGCAAAATAATTTGCGCGAAGATGTAACATCTTATAAGAATAGGAATAAATAATTATGAATAAACGTTTTATTATTGCTTCGGGCGGGACAGGCGGTCATTTTTATCCCGGCTTGGCGTTGGGAAAGGCCCTCAAACAACGGGGTTGTGTAGTTATGTTTTTAGTACGCAAAAATGATCCTGCCATACCGATTGTAAAAAAGAATCAGCTGCGCTACTGCGAGATTGATTTTATGGGGTTGCCCCGTTCGTTAAATCCATTGCGGCAGTTGCGTTTTTCGGGTAAGTTTTTTAAATCGCTGGTAAATACGCGTAGTATTATTAAAAAATTCCGGCCCGACGTAGCCGTGGGCATGGGGGGGTATATTTCTTTCCCGCTTATTTTTACCGCGTATTTAATGGGTATTAAAACAGCCGTGCATGATTCTAATGCTCGTCTCGGTTTGGCTAACCGCGTATGCGGAAAGTTTACCCGTCTATTTATGTTAGGGTTGCCGACGAAAAAATGTCCGAAAAATTCCAAACTGGTGAGTACGCCCATCCGCCCCGAATTTGCCGCGGAAGCCGATAGGGAAACCCTATTAAAAGCGTTAAAATTAGACCCTAAAATGAAGACGGTTTTAGTGGTGGGGGGCAGTCAAGGGGCGCAACACTTAAATGAAGCCGTTGCCCAAGCCGCCCACACGTTTACCAAATGGCAGTTTATTCATATTACGGGGGAACGGTGGTTTGAGTCGGTGCGTCAATTGCACGGAGATAACCCGCGGGTAGCTGTCTTGCCTTACAGTCATGAGATTTACAGTTTAATGAAAATTGCCGATGCGGCCATTTGCCGTAGCGGAGCCAGCACGTTGGCGGAACTAATTTATTGCCAATTACCGGCTGTATTAGTGCCTTATCCGCACGCGGCGGCTAATCACCAGTATTATAATGCTAAAGTATTGGCCGATAAGGGGTGTGCGTTTATTGTACAAGACAATGCGCAACTCATGCCGAATTTGCAGGCGGCCTTTGCTAAGATGGATAATCCGCGTAAACTGTCGTCCATGCGTTATGCGTTTTTATGGTTACATTTACCCAGTCCGATGAATGCCGCACGAAATATCTCGCGGTTACTCATGAAGTTATAGTGGATTTCCCCAAAAAAATCCCCGGTACTCGCCTACGGGCAAGTCCGGGGATTTTTTAAGTATAATATTACATTTTGTTGACAAAATCACATATTGATTGTGAAATATCCGAGCCGTCAAGGGCTCTACATCTGCGGTTGGTGCGATCCGGTCCCCAGTCTATGTGATAAGCGGCTAATCCGGCATCCACCTCCTCTTGCGTTTTAATCTGCTCGCACAAGTCACCGGTTCGGTCAATACGATAGGCACGAACTACCCCGTGATTGTAACCCAAGTCATACGTAAAGTTGCGGGTGCGGTAGACATCTCCGCCCTTGGTAGAGAGATCTTCCACTAAACAACCGCCTTTTAAATCTACGTCGGCAATTTTGCTGAATTTCATAACGGGCTGACCGTCTTGGTTGGGTTGTGCTTGCCAATAGCGTTGCTCGGCGTCTGCAATGGCCTTGAGCATCACCAGGGCTTCGGCTACGCGGGTCTTTTCCATAGACCCTTCATATTGGGGTAAGGCAATGGCCGTCAGTACACCGATAATAAGTACGACCACGAGTAATTCAATCAAAGTAAAACCTTTTTTCATAATTTTTCTCCTGTAATCAACTTCTCTAATAGTATACAATTTTTCTGCGTTTTCTCAAGGGGGAAATTTTATTTCCCTCGGATGCGGCGTATATGTCGACGGTGTTCGTCAAACGTGCGGGAAAACACATGGCGCCCGCCTGATTCGGCCACAAAGTATAGTGCGTCAAAATCGGGCTCCGGCGTGAGCACGGCTTTGATAGATTCGTAGCCCGGGTTGCAAATCGGTCCCGGAGGTAGCCCGTTATAACGGTAAGTGTTGTAGGGGGAATCTATTTTTAAGTCCGCATAGGTCAACCCTTTTTTCCAATAGCGGTTTTCTTTTAAGTTAAATCCCAATGCATATTGCACCGTCGGGTCTGCTTCTAATTTTTTGCCGATATGAAAACGGTTTAAATAAACGGCGGCAATTTTAGGGCGTTCGTCGTGTACGACGGCTTCGCGCTCTACGATGGAGGCCACGGTAAGAATCTGGTTTTCCGTAAGCGGGGTGGGGTACTGCTTAAATAACGGTTCGACCACTTGTTTATATTGGCTTGTCATTTTATTGATTACGGCGCGGGCCGGTGTGTTGGCCGCAAATAAATAGGTGGAAGGAAATAATTTGCCTTCCAGTTTTTCTTGACGGACAATATGTAAAAAATCACGCGCGTTGGTAATGCCCAGTTCGGCTAGTTTCTCGGCAATTTCTTCACTTCTCCATCCTTCTAAAAAGGTTATTTTTTCGTAATGGGTACAACTCCCGCTTTTGATACAGTTGATGACTTCCACTTCCGACATGTTCTTGTGCAAATCAAATTTTCCGGCTTTTAGATCACTGGCGGAGGATGTAAGTTTTAAGATAATTTTAAATAGGATTTCACTGCGTATGACGCCTGCTTTTTTGAGTTGGTGCGCTACGGCCGATCCGCTTTGCCCCGGTTCAATCGTCAACATAACCGGAGTTCCTGTGCTGAAAAAATATACTCTTGCTCCCCAGATAAGAGCCGTAAACAATAGAACGACCATTATGAAAAGCAAGAGTAGTTTTTTCATATTTATTTAATCAGTTTGATAAAGTGGCGTTTGCCGGCTTGCAAGACGTCTCCGTTTTCAAAAGAAATCGGTCCGTCTTGTGTCAGGCGTTCCCCTTTTAGTCGCACGGCTCCCTGTTCAATAAGCCCCCGTGCTTTGTTCTTGCTGGCGGCTGCTCCGGCGGCGAAAAGTACTGCGGAAACAGTAGCGCCCGGCTCGGGCTTGAATTCGGGAATATCCGTCGGGAGTTCTTTTTTGGAAAATACTTTCTCAAAATTAGCCAGCGCATCTTGGGCGGCTTGTTCGTTGTGAAAGCGGGTTACCAAAATCCCGGCCAGTTTCTTTTTGGCCGCCATGGGATGCATGGCTTTGATTTCTTCTACGTTTTCGTTTGTTAAAAGTTCGTAGTACATGGGCATCAGTTCATCGGGAATAGACATCAGTTTACCGAACATATCGTTCGGTTCGTCATTGAGGCCCACGTAATTGCCATAGGATTTGGACATTTTTTTTACGCCGTCTAATCCCACCAGCAGGGGTACCGTAAGAGCCACTTGCGGTTCAATGCCGTTGTTCTTTTGGAGTTGGCGACCGACGAGTAAATTGAAAATTTGGTCCGTACCGCCCAGTTCCACATCGGCTTCTAGGGCTACGGAATCCTGGCCTTGAAATAAACTATACAAGACTTCCAACATACTAATCGGATTACCGGCGGCCATGCGTTTTTTGAAGTCATCGCGCTCCAACACTTGGGCTACAGTAATTTTTTGTAAGGTCTGCAACAACGCCGGCCCGTGGACAAATGGATCGAGCCATTCGCTATTAAAACGGATTTCCGTTTTGTTGGGATCTAATACTTTGAATGCCTGGTCGGTGTACGTTTTGGCATTTTGCAAAATCTGTTCGCGGGCCAAAACCGGGCGGGTGGAATCGCGGCCGGACGGGTCGCCGATGGCGGCGGTAAAGTCGCCGATGACAAGGACTGCTTTATGGCCCAAATCCTGGAAGCGGCGCACCAAGGAAAGTGCCACGCTGTGGCCGAGGTGTAAGTCGGCGCTGGTTGGGTCGCAACCGAGTTTAATTTTAAGCGTTTTACCGCTTTCTAATTTCTTAGCGAGGTCGGCTTTGGAAACAATATCCACGCATCCGCGTGTTAAAAAAGAAATTTGCTCTTGAGTCGTCATAAAAACTCCTAAATAATGGACTATTTATATTTTATCAAATTTAATAAAAGTCGTAAGGATCCGCCGCCAATTTAGCCGTTACTTTTTTGGCCGGTTCAAACCCGTCTAACAGCGCCAACAAATCCGCGCGGCGTGTTTCATCCGTCTTAAAAAGCAAGTATTGTTTTTTGAGCGTATCCGTTTTTTTAGCGCACCAGACGGGGCCTAAAATTTCGTTACATAACGGCGCACAAAGTTTTTTCAGACGGTTCGTTTCGCTTTGCAGTAATTGTATATCTTTGGCTTTTAACGTCATTTTGAACAAGTGCACAAAGGGGGGATAATTGAAACTTTCGCGCAAGGCCATTTCCGTTTCGGCGGCGTCCTTATAATCGGCGGCAAAGAGGGGGGCGTAGTCATACGCGTCTTTGTCGGCGGTTTGGATAATGAGCCGTCCGTTTTTAGTGCCGGATAAATGGCCGCGCAGTTCAAATAAAAGCCGGGTAAATTTTTCGGTGGCGCGGTAATCGGGCGAGGCCAGTTCCCACTCGGCATCCAATACGGCTCCGAGGGTGATTTTAGCCCCGCGCAGGGCTCCTGCGGCTACGCGCGTGCCGATGATGATATCGGCCTGTCCGCTTTTGAGTGCGTTTAATGCTTCAAAGCCCTGGCCATCTTTTGTTTTTAATGTTTCAGATTCCAAACGCAGTAATTTGGCGTGCGGAAAAATTTTAGCCAGGTCAGCCGCTACTTTTTGTGTGCCACCGCCGCGAGATTTAAAGACTAAATTGTGGCATTTGGGACATTCTTGCGCGGTAGATTCTTGCGCGCCACACTTTTTGCAGATAAGAACGTCGCCTTGAGCCGTTTTTTCATGGGATAAAATCCCGCCGCATTTTTTGCACCGAGCATACGCTCCGCAGTTCAAACACGCGTACGCGCCCGCGTATCCCAAACGGTTAAAAATAAGAAGGGCTGTTTCTTTACGTTGTAGAGTTTCGGTGAGTTCGCTGACTAAATAATCGGATAAAAAGCGCGATTTTGTGCCTCTTTTTTCGGCAAATTTGACTTGGGCGGTATACCCATGCCCCGGCACCGGCGAGGTAAATGCGAGCCGTTTAATGCGGCCTTGCTGGGCTTGATGTTCTAGTTCCACGCTGGGCGTAGCGGACGCAAATAACAACGCCGCTCCATGCATTTTAGCGCGAAATAAAAGGACTTCGCGCGCGTGGTAGTACGGTTTGTTTTCTTCCTGCTTATAATTGTCATCGCCTTCGCCCAGCATAGCGGCCAGGCGCAGGTTTTTAAAGGGGAGCAGTACGGATGAGCGTGTACCAATGACCACGCATGGACGTCCGGCGGAAATAGCAGCGAAAATCTTTTTCTTTTTACTGAGTAGCATCCGGCTGTGCCAGCAAAATACGTTTTCCGCTCCAAAGCGTTCTTCGGCTTCTGTAATAAATTGGCGCGCGGCCGCCACATCGGGGATGGTAATAAGGATTTGCCCGTACGAAGAAAGCACACGTCCGGCGGCCCGTAAAACGGTTTCGGTTTTCCCGCTGTAGGCCGGGCCGTCTAATAAGAACGGGTGAAACTCGTACGCGGGCAATTTTTCCAATAAATCTAATGTAGATTTTTGCGAAGGGGTCAAGTTATATGCGGGATGTTTGACGTCAATGTGCACTTCTTGCGGCGGCGGTTGTAATTTGACATACGGTTGCAAAGGAATCATGGCTCCCAAAATTTGTCCGATAGGCCCGCCCCATGTGTTTTTAATAAACCGTGCCAGCGGAAACAAGTCCGAGCCGAATAGCGGAGATTGGTCTATCAAGGCGGTGACATCTTTGAGTGTAATGTGGGCAGGCGCGTCGGAAATTTCAGTTACTTGCGTGACAACGCCGCCGGTAAGCACGTGGCCAAAAGGCGCGGTTACGCGCATACCGGGGCGAATTTTATTAGCCAATTCCTCCGGGATGCGGTAATCAAAATCGCGGTCAAGCGGCACGTCAAACGCTATTTTGCAAAACATAGATTAGTTGTTTGGACCTTTGAGACCCAGTTTGGCCATGACCATCCGTAAGTCTTTCCAGGCATCTTTTTTCCAACCGGGGTTGCGTAGTAAGGCCGCCGGGTGAAAGGTGGCAATAATTTCAACGGGGCGGGGGAGTGCCACGCTGTCTAAATGTAAATTGTAGAATTTTCCACGCAGCGCCCCCAGCGATTTGGCATCGCTGATGAGAGCCTTGGCCGATACCCCGCCCAACGCCACAATATATTTAGGGCAAATAATGGCAATTTGTTTTTCTAAAAATTTGCGGCAGCACGCAATTTCTTCCGCGTTGGGGGCGCGATCGTTGCCGTGTTTTTCGGGATGTTGCGGGTCCACCATCGGGTGGCATTTAGCAATATTGGCAATAAATACTTGTTCCCGCGTGAGCCCCATGGCGATAATCATTTTATCCAGTAATTGCCCGGCGCGGCCTACAAACGGACGGCCTTGGCGGTCTTCATCATAACCGGGGCCTTCACCGATGAACATAAGTTCGGTGTCTACGTTGCCTTCCCCGGGAACGGCATTGATGCGCGTGGCTCCCAGCGGACAGCGAGAGCATTGTTTAATCGTTTCGGCTAATTCTTGCAAAGCGGCTTGTTTTTGGGCGGTAGTCATGAGCGGCTCCTGGGGTTTGGGCGCGGGCATTGGGGTTTCTTGCGGTGCGGCAGCTCGGGGGAAGTCTATGCGCAAGGTGGAGTCCTCTTGCATGGGGGGGACCCGTCCGGCCGGAGCACGGGAAACTGCGGCGGCCGCCTGGGTAGGGGCCGCCGTGTGGATAAATTCGTCTTCGTTACGGCTTTGGAGGAAGTGCTTTAGCTCTCCCGCCAAGCGGCGCAGTGAATTTTTTTCCATTATAATTTTAAGGGTTCTTTGGCTTTGCGTTCTGCTTCTAGGCGGGCTTCTTCTTGGGCTTTCATTTCTTTTTCCAAGTTGTCTTTGCTGATGTGCAAGACGTCTTCTTTAGAAATGCGGCCCGATAAAATATCGTCCAAGGCTACTTTGATAACGACGGCGTGCGGTTGGCGTTTATACTCGCTTTTTTTGCGCAGTTGTTTGGCCCACATGGAAGCGAGCACAACAATATCGTAGCGGTCGCCATCAAAGTTCATGAGTTTTGCATCCAATTCTTTTTCGTTTTTTACGGACATAGTTTACCTCGTAATTATTTCAGATTTTTAACTTTTTTCAAATCTTGCCGCGCCACTTTGCATTGTTCCGCCGCTACAATACCGGCCATGCCTGTAATGGCTTTTTCCAAATCGGCATTGAGCAAAACATAGTCGTATCGGTCCAATTCCTGCACTTCTTTTTTGGCGGTTTCCAAACGCAGTTCAATGTCTTGCGTGTTATCGTTGCGGCCTAAAATGCGTTTTTTCAGTTCCTTTAAACTGGGGGGAATGATAAAAACTAAAACGGCATTTTCATAAATTTTCTTGACGGTGCGCGCCCCCTGCACATCAATCACCAAAATGGGACAGATTCCTTTTTTAAGTAAGTCGTCTACGGATTTTTTTGGGATTCCGTAATACGACGTATGGACTTGCGCCCACTCCAACATCTGGTTTTTTTTGATGGCTTGTTCAAACTGTTTTATCGTCCAAAAATGGTAATCTTTACCGTTTTTTTCGCCTTTACGTGGCGCGCGAGTGGTGGCGGTAATGACGCGCGCAACGGTTTTGTTGCGTTTTAGCACCGCATCAATAATGGTGGTTTTACCCGCCCCCGACGGAGACGATACAATAATGGGAAAAGCCTTCATATTGCTATTATAGTAAATAGGCAAGACTGGGCGCAAGGGTTACAACGGGAGTTTGTAGGCTTCGCTCGTTGTTCCGCCTACTGTATATGCATATACGCCACCCATAGATTTACATGCTTGTTGATATATAGAGGAATTAGCAAAACAATAATACCCCCGAAGCGGTGGGTTATGTATGGGGGCGGCGCTATCAAAAAAGTAACTTATGCCTTCTAAAGAACGGTTCGGCAGATAAATTTCAATTCTATCCTCTGCGCTGCCGACTCCGTTGATCCCAATTTGTACTCTATATTGATTGGGTAATTTGACTTTATTCAAATCGGTGGTATTACTTACTTCCTCGTAACTTCCCATATCTACATCAAGGACATCTAAATCGGTGGTATATCCCCCGTTAGCTAAATAATACGCTTCTTCGGCGTCTTTGATTGCTTTGGCAATGACAAATGCTTGAGAAAGGCGGCTTTTGGCTACCGTCACTTGATACTGCGGAAGTGCCACTGCGGCAAGTATGCCGATGATAAGGACGACAACCAGTAATTCAATGAGCGTAAATGCTTGTGTGTTTTTCATAAAAACTCTCTCTGCAAAAAACTACCGATATTATATTATTGTTCTTTTTTTGGGGTTTGGCAAGTATTTTAAAATAAAATTTTCCGGATGTAAAAAATCCCTGCCGATTCCGGCAGGGATTAAAAGGGGAGCAAGCGTTTGACGCAAGGTTTAAAGGGGGAGTTTGTACACTTTAATTTCTGTTCCACCTACCGTATCAGTCAATACCCCGCCCATCGCTTTACAAGCTTTTTGATAAACATCTTGCTTGGCGTAACACCAAATAGTACTCTCACGGTGAGAATTAGTTGCAAGTTTGGGATAGTCCATAAAAAACACAAGCCCTTGTTTATCCGAACTGCTATAAGGAGGAACCCACGCTCCGATATTATCTTCGGTACCTCCATGGCCGTTAATGGATATCGCTACCACGTGATTGTTGTTCATAACATTGACGGAATATAATTTTGCTGAATTGCTAGACGTGGTATATGGCCCTACATCCACACTAAGCATGTCTAAATCTTCCGTATATTCTCCGTTGGCTAAATAATACGCTTCTTCGGCGTCTTTGATTGCTTTGGCAATGACAAATGCTTGAGAAAGGCGGCTCTTGGCTACGGCCACCTGATATTGCGGAAGTGCCACTGCGGCAAGTATGCCGATGATAAGTACGACAACTAATAATTCAATAAGCGTAAAAGCTTGTGTGTTTTTCATAAAAATTCTCCCTGCAAAAACTACCGATACTATATTATTGTTTTTTTTTTTGGGTTGTCAAGTCCTTTAAGGCGAATATAAAAATCCCCCTACTTCAGGTAGGGGGAAAAAACAAAAGGTTGATTTACTTATTGGACGGGGTCCAATTAAACTGATTGTAAAACAGAGCCCATTTGGGCGCGTAATCTGAACCGGTACGTGCTTTTTCTTCGGCAATCGTTTTTTGGGCGATAGTTTTAAGGTTAGATAAGTAAGAAAAATCCTCTTGATTATCGCGCACGGTCGGGTATTCATAGGCGTGATTTAATACTCTGATGCATTCTTTTCGGGCCGGATTTTGGACTTGTTTAAGAAGCGTGTATAAGTTTTCCAATATCGGTTTCATATCACCTAGATAATATGAAGAATGATGTGCCGATACCAAACTTTTGCGTGCGGCTAAAAGTAATTTGTTGTGTTCTTGTTCTATCGCGCTGATTTGTTTTTTATATGTCGGATATAATTCGCGCAGGTTATCAAATTGTGCGGTATAATTAACAGGTTTCCGTTTTTGTTGTTCGGCTATTGTCCGCATTACTTGATTTTCCAACGTGGTAGAAATCGGCGCGGCTACCGCAGGTAAAATTACTCCCAATAAAGTACATACGACTACGAACTTGCGTTTCATAACTTGCTCCTTGATAATAATAGCAGGGAAGTTTCCCTTATTTAATTATAAATAAAAATCACATCTTTGCACTAGGGCACGCGGCATTATAAATATCCTTCGGGAAGTGGTAATTCCGGTGGGGCCCCGTTGAGCGCCTTGATAATGGCGTTATCCCACTCCTGCTCGTAGGGAACAACCAGCGTTTGGACCATCGCGGCCGTGTAGTGGTCTTCCACGATAACAGGCCATCTTTCCAATAAAGTTTGTTTGATATTTTTCGGCAGAGCTTCTGTCAAACGTTGGTAAAATGTTTCCAGTTGGGGGGTCTCTGAAAACGGTCCTGTGTAAAGTTTCATAAATTCTTTTTTATTAACCCGCTTGAATTGTCCGACGAAAATAAATTTTTCTTTTGTCTTTTGCAGCACGACGGTTTCTTTTTGTTCTGTGTTGCCCGGCCAATATAAATCCCCCAGGTCAACAATGGTAGCCGGATTGGCTATCCAAGCAAAAATATCGTCTCGGGAAAACCCAAACCGTGCGGCTACGTCTTCTATGTTGGACGACGTAACTTCTATACGGTGTTCTACTTGTCCCGATTGAAGTTGTTGATACACCAGAAAACAGTTTTGTTCTGCCGCCCACAAACTTAGTACGGTTTCCCATAACGATAAATCCGGATGAATGCTTCCGTGTAACGAAAGCGCGGTGGCCGGGGTTAGTTGCGGGTTTAACAGAAGTCCGATAATAAATGAGTTGTATTCCCGGTAAATGGGTTGTTGCGGCAGGAAGCGGTGCATGCGGCGGATATCTCGTGTGCCGTCGGCGAACAAGCGGATATCCTCTTGTTTAACGGGCAAGGCAAAATTATATTCCGTATAAAAAGCGGCCAATTCGTTTAACGGAGAGGCCGATAAATCGGTCAGTAGCGGCAAATAATGCGTACCTTCGTGCATGCCCATATTGATAAACTCGGGTAGTGCCATTGGCTCTTGGGTGTTGATGACAATGCCGCCAAATTGGACGCTGGAAAGTTCTGTTTTCGTACCAATAAGAGTCAACTGGGAAAAATTAAATTCGGTTTTGTATATTTCCGAAAGATAGCGTACCCCTAAATACGTCCAAAATCCGCGCCATAAATCGGGGGAGGCCGTAGAGGCAGTTTGTAAAAATTCCGCTACGGTGGAAGTGTAGGCCTTGGGTACAAAACCGGAACCCATATCATAAAACCGGAACGTGCTTTTTTCTAGCGATTTTTCATTGGTTTTCAGCCAGGTTAAAAAACGGTGGACGCGGTACCACCCGGTGGTTTGTTGAACATCTTCAAAATTTTCTTGTCCGTAATACGCTTGCAACTCAGACGTAACAAAATGGCTCAGCGTAACGGGGATTTGTTGGGCGGCCGCTTGACGTTGGACGCGCGTGTGGATAAGTTCTGCAGATGGCGTGCTGTAAGCGCTTATTCCGATACAAAGTACACCTAATAGGGCAATCAGTTTTTTCATCAATTTCTCCTATATATATTCTAGGGAAAGTGTACGGTTGCCACAAGGGCCAAAAGACCTAAAAGACCAGTAGGCCTAAATGAGATCTTGAATTTTAATAAAAAAGTAGAAATACTTATAAATAAGAAGGTCATTGAGGAGGTTATCTTATGAAACGCTTACTGTTTATTGTGACGGTATTTATGTTTTTAGGAATGGTTGGTACGGGTTCCTACGCTCAAAGAACGAGCAAATCTAATGTAGGAGCCGCGGTGTCGTCTGCTATGAAAAAAAGGGATGACTTAAACCGACATTTATTGGATGCTTGCAGAACGGGAAATTTGGTTACTGTAAAACATTTGGTGAATGAGGCCAATGTAAACTTTAAAAATGAGATAGGCGAGACACCTCTTTCGATGGCTATCAAACATGGACATTTTGAGGTGGTTAAGGTCTTGGTTGATAAAGGGGCTGACCTGAATGGTGTAGAATCTCTTATCGAAACCTCGCTTACTTTAGCCATTAAAAATCGACGTTACGAGATGATACCTTTCTTCATTGAAAAAGGGGTTGATATAAATAAACCGGATTTCGTTGGAGAAACGCCGCTTATATTACTCGTTGACCAGAACCGCTTGCAGGAAGTATCGGTGTTGCTTCAAGCGGGGGCTAAAGTCAATATGAAAAGCGAAGTGGGAGAAACTCCCCTTGTACTGGCTGCCGAAAAAGGTTCTGTAGAGATGGTTAAACTACTCCTTGCGTATGGGGCAGATGTAAACGATGCATCCTACTTTAAGCGAGCGGTAGATTCTCCGTTAGATGCGGCTGCCAGAGGCAAACATCCTGAGATTGTCCGGATTTTATTAGACAATGGGGCGAGTTTGCGAGGACAAGGAGAAAAAGCGTTCTTTACTGCTGCGGAATATGGGGACCTCCAAACGTTGGGTATTTTCTTGGAAAGAGGTATAGATGTAAATACCCTGAACACTTTTGGCAATACCGTCCTCATTGAAGCGGCTAGAAGAAACAAGGTGGATGTGGTTAGATTCTTGGTCCGAGTGGAGGGAATTGATCTGAACGTAAGAGATCGTTTCAACAAAACGGCCTTGGATCACGCTTATAAAAATTCTGAAGTTGCCCATATTTTAGAAGAAGCAATGGCAAAGTAATGACTAAAAAAAATAGGTAAATAACAATCCCCCGGTTGTGCCGGGGGATTATTATTTATCCGAAGATAATATTTTTGTTATTTGCGTTTTTTAGCAAGCACGTCTTTGGCTGCCGCTTGAGCCGCCGCCAGGCGCGCTATCGGTACGCGGAACGCCGAGCAGGACACGTAGGTGAACCCTTCGCGGTGGCAGAATTCCACACTGGCCGGGTCGCCGCCGTGTTCACCGCAAATACCGATCTTGAGATTCGGCTTTTGCGCGCGGCCTTCGCATACGGCGTGTTCAATGAGCATACCCACACCGCGTTGGTCCAGCGTTTGGAACGGATCGTTTTCCAAAACACCTTGTTTGAGGTATTCGGGCAAGAACGCTCCGATATCATCGCGCGAGAAACCAAACGTCATTTGCGTGAGGTCGTTGGTACCAAACGAGAAGAAATCCGCTTCGGCGGCAACTTCATAGGCCAAAACGGCCGCACGCGGAATTTCAATCATCGTACCGACGGAGTAGTTGAGTTTTTTAACTTTCGTTTTAGCAACTACTTCTTCGTAAGCGGCACGAATGAGTTTCTTTTGGGTGATGATTTCGTTGACATCGCAGGTAAGCGGGATCATCACTTCCGGAATGGCTTTTACGCCTTCTTTCATTAGTTCAGCGGCCGCTTCAAAAATCGCGCGCGATTGCATCGTGGTGATTTCCGGATACGTTACACCTAAGCGGATACCACGGTGACCCATCATCGGGTTGACTTCGTGGAGTCCGGCGGCACGTTCTTTAAATACCGCCATGGAAATACCGAGCGCCTTGGCGAGTTCTTGTTGTTTTTCGGGCAAGGTCGGCACGAATTCGTGCAAGGGCGGATCCATCAAACGTACGGTAACGCTGTGTCCGGCCATCGCTTTAAGGGTGGCTTTGATTTCTTTTTTCATGTGCGGGAATAATTCGTTTACCGCGGCTTTGCGTTCTTCTTCGCTGCCAGAGAGAATCATTTTGCGCAAGATGAAAAGCGGCTTGTCGGAGTTTTTACCGTAGAACATGTGTTCAATGCGGAATAACCCGATACCTTCTGCACCGAATTTACGCGCTTTGATAGCGTCGTCTTCCGTATCGGCGTTGGCACGAACTTTCAGCGTGCGTACTTTATCGCACAGCGCCAGGAAGTTGGCCAAGTTTTTGTTGCCTTCGCCGGCGGCTAACATTTTGAGCGCCCCCGCGTAGACATAGCCCTTTGTACCGTTCAAGGTTAGTTCATCGCCTTCTTTATAGGTTTTGCCGCCCATGGAAACGGTTTTCTTGTTGAGGTCAATTTCTAATTCGCCGCAACCGACGATGCAGCATTTACCCCAGCCGCGCGCTACCAAGGCCGCGTGAGAGGTCATACCGCCGCGTTGGGTTAAAATACCCGCCGCTGCGCGCATACCTTCAATATCTTCGGGGTTGGTTTCTTCGCGCACTAAAATAGCATTGATGCCTTTTTCTTGCAGTTCAATGGCATCCACGGAGTTAAATACGATTTTACCGCACGCACCGCCCGGGCCGGCAGGCAAACCCTGTGCCACCGGTTTGGCACCGGCTTCGGCTTTCGGGTCGATGGCGGGCAGTAATAATTCGCCCAGTTGAGCAGGCGTCACACGTAACACGGCTTCTTCTTTGGTGATGAGGCGTTCTTTTAC
>CACXER010000027.1 GCA_902766765.1 uncultured Elusimicrobium sp.
TTACAGGCCGGTCAACGTTATTACGTGACGTTGACGGTTAGCACGGCCTCGGCGCGCCACTTTGTGGTGTTGGAAGATTTTATCCCGGCAGGGGTGGAAGCCGTAAATACTTCGTTGGCTACTTCGGCCATGGTGGGATCGGAGAGCCCGCTGGCGGCGGATAGTCCGTTTGGCCGCATGGCCCGCTACGAAGGACGCGTGGCCGCATTTGCCAATTATGTGCCCGCCGGAACGCATACGTTTACCTACATGATTACGGCCATAACCGACGGTACGTTTGCCTATCCGAGTGCGTGGGTGAGTTTAATGTATGAACCGGCGTTGTTTGGTCGGAACGCTACTTCGCAAATCGTTATTCAAAAATGAACAAATACGTTTGGACGGGTGTACTAATTTTTCTTCCCTGCTTACTCGTAAGCGGGGAAGAAAAATTTTTGACTCCGTCCGTACATCTGACAGACCGTAACGGAATTGCCATGCGGGGGTTTTTGTCTGAAAATCGTACGTATTATTTTCCGGTTTCGCTGGGTGAAATGTCGCCGTGGCTTATTGCGGCTGCGGTAGCGGCGGAAGACAAACGGTTTTATGAACATAGTGGCGTGGATACGCAAGCCATACTGCGGGCCTGGTGGCAAAATGTATCGTCGGGGGAAGTGGTATCCGGCGCGTCTACCATTACCCAACAACTGGTGCGTGCCCTAGAGCCGCGCCCCAAAACGTTTATGGGGAAAATGCGCGAAGCATGGCAAGCCCAATCCTGGGAAAAAAATCATACCAAAGAAGAAATTTTAGAGGACTATTTTAACCGGGTAGAATTTGGCAATTTAACGCAAGGCGTGGAATCTGCCGCGCAGTTTTACTTCGGAGTGAACGCCTCGGATTTGTCACTGGCGCAGGCAGCATTTTTAGTTGGGATTATTAAATCTCCCACGCGTTACAACCCGCTGAAATATTTAGTACGTGCCCACAAGCGGCGTGATTACGTGCTGCGCCGGATGAAAGAAGAAAAATGGATTGACGAAGAAATGTACCGTTTGGCGCTGGAAGAACCCATTGTATTACGCGCGGCCCCGCGTCCGTTTGAAGCGCCGCATTTCGCCCAGTTTTTGCGTTCATTATTGCCGGAAAATTCGGCGCGTGTACGTAGTACGCTGGATAAAAATATACAACTCTATGCCGAACAAGTCGTTAAAAATCATATCCAAAAATTGCAAGAAGAAAACGTGACAAACGCGGCTGTTATCGTTATAGAAAACGCTACAGGCGCGGTGCTGGCGTATGTGGGATCGGCTGATTTCCAAAACGAAAAAAATAACGGACAAGTGGACGGCGTGCGTGCCTTGCGTCAGCCCGGCTCGTCGTTAAAACCGTTTGTGTACGGGCTTGCTTTTGAACAAGGCATACTCACACCCGCCGATTTGCTGGCCGATGAAGATACGTTTTTTGAAGGCGGTTTCCGGCCGCGTAATTACGACGAAACATTTCACGGGCTTGTGTCAGCACGTACGGCATTGGCGTGTTCGTATAATGTTCCGGCCGTCAAAGTAGCCGAGCAAGTAGGTGTTAGCACCTTGCTGGCGCGGCTCAATAAAGCGGGGCTGACGGAACTTTCACGCGAGGCCGATTTTTACGGGCTGGGGTTGTCCTTGGGTAATGGGGAGGTGCAACTGTTACACTTAGCCAATGCGTATGCCGCGCTGGCGCGTGGGGGAATCTATAAACCGCTTGTGTTATCGTGGGAGCCGTTCATACAGTTGCCCGGTAAACCGCAGCGTGTTTTGAGTGAGGATGCGGCTTATTTAGTCAGCCATATTTTAAAAGATAACCAAGCGCGCGGGGCATCATTCGGGCTTAATTCACCGTTGGCTGTTCCGTTTGAAATGGCGGCTAAAACGGGTACGTCCAAAGATTACAAAGATAATTGGGTGTTTGGATATACGCCGCGTTGGACGATTGGCGTATGGGTGGGAAATTTTGATGCGTCTCCCATGCGTAAAGTATCCGGCGTGACGGGGGCCGGGCCGATTTTGCACGATTTGGCAGTTTTCTTGCAAGCGCAAGTTCCGTCGCCCGCGTTTAGTGTTCCGTCGGGGATAACGTCGGCTCGTGTTTGTACGCGAAGCGGTAAATTGGCCGGCCCGGCATGTGCGCACACGCAAGAAGAAGTTTTTATCACCGGGCATTTGCCCGAGAAATGCGACGGCAAACATCAAGCGGTTACTTTGCAAACGAAAATCATTTCGCCCACGCAAAACGATGTGTACCAAGTGGATCCGTCCGTCGCAAAAGGATTACAAAAAATGGTGTGGCAAACTACGTGCGACAGTGAAAAATGTACGTGGGTGTTAGACGGGAAAAAACAAAAATCTACCGCGTGTCGGATCTGGTGGCCGCTTGTAGTCGGGAAACACCATTTAGCGGTATCGTGTAACGGCCAACAAGACAGCATATCCTTTGAAGTTCTGCCGTAAATCTTACCAGTTATATTCCCCAAATTAGTTGGGCGCGTTTATCGTAGGGAGTTACTTGCTCTGCGGACGTATCCACGAGCCATTGGCCGCACGGGAATGTGGCCGCGTTTAGATGCTCGGCATCTATTCCGGTGCGCGCTTTGGCCGTGCACGAAACAATCGCAAGGTTTTCGCCCGCCGGTTGCACATACAACAAGCGCTCACTCAGTAAAAACACCGCGCCTTGTTTGTTGTAGCGTTTGTTCATATCGTAGAAATAGGAATCAATTTTGGCCCCGGCCACGCGTTGAACAAGCGTTTTGGCGGGAGAGTTTAGATTCTTTACATTCGTCGTAGCAGAAGTCGTTTTTTTGGTAGTTGTTTGGGTGGTGCGCGCGGGTGTGGAAACGGTATTCTTTACCGTCGGAGCTTGCGCTTGTTTTTCCAGTTGGGCAATCCGCGCGGGATTATCATATGTTTTGTAGGAAAGTTTGATAAGTCCGGTATTGCTAATCACATTTTTAGGTGATACCGTTACGCGCGTGGTGTTGAGCCAGTTGGCATGATTTACTTTTAAGGTAATTTTCCCGGGTGTATATTTACGGGCATAGCCGTAACGGGCCAGATCTTTTTCAAAATTTTTATTAAAATCTAAAGTTACTTCTTCTTTATCACTGCGCCAACAACACGACGTGATGCACGATTCTTGCAAATTTAATGTATCGGCGGCTTCCTGCGGCCAAAAACGCACATTAAAACGGTAACAAGAATCATATTGTTTGCCTTCAAAATCGTTTTTTCGTCCGGAAATTTCCAGCCAGGGTTTGGTGGTTGCCACGCCGGAATTGTTGAGTGGCGTGTAGCACCCGGACAAGAGAAGGAC
Organism: uncultured Elusimicrobium sp.; assembly: GCA_902766765.1. Classification (GTDB taxonomy): domain Bacteria; phylum Elusimicrobiota; class Elusimicrobia; order Elusimicrobiales; family Elusimicrobiaceae; genus Avelusimicrobium. Next base: position 3,334 of record CACXER010000027.1, read on the forward strand.
AAACGTTGCGTAGTAAATCACTTTTTTCATACACTTTATTATAGTAAGTTTTTTTAAGAGAGGACACTATGGAACTTATTTTGTCGTACATGCAAAAAATAGAATTTTTGCCTAAAGAATATCATTTGTTAGTTGCGCAAATTTTATCTGCCGTTGTGTTTGTGGTCGCGTTGTATTTGTTGGCGCGTTTTACGGCGTGGTTTTGTAATAAGTATTTGGCCAAGTTAGTGGCTAAGATCCACTCGCCCCGTGCTTTTGAAGCCTTGCAAAAGCACCACGTGTTTACGGCGGTGGGCGTTATGTTGGCGGCGCTTGTGGCTATCAATTTGCATGCGGTGTTTATTGCCGAGCATTCGGATTGGGTGGCCACCGTTATGGGGAAATTGACGGGACTTTTTGTCATGCTCAGTTTGTCGTGGCTCGTTTGTACGTGTTTAAATGCGCTCAATCATCTTTATGGACGCAACCCCAATATGCCAATTAAAGGACTCGTACAGGCATTAAAAATTTTAGTTTATTTGATAACGGGATTATTTGTTTTGTCTCTCGTGCTCGGCCGTAAGCCGATGTATATTATTACGGGATTATCCGCATTGGCGGCGGTGTTCTCGCTCATTTTTAAAGATCCGATTTTGGGCTTTGTAGCCAGTATTCAACTGACAACCAACAAAATGATAAAAATCGGCGATTGGATTACGGTAGATAGCGCCGGGGCTGACGGAAACATTGTGGATATTTCGCTTTTGTGCGTGCGCGTGCAGAACTTTGATATGACGATTGTCAGCGTGCCAAATTATGATTTAATTTCCAAACCGTTTAAAAACTGGAGCGGTATGTATGAGGCGCGTGCTCGCCGCGTGCAACGCACGATGCTTATTGACGTAGACACGGTAAAATTTTTAGATAAAGCCATGCTGGCGCGGCTGAAAAAAATTGAACTCTTAAAAGATTACCTGGCGCAAAAAGAACAGGAAATTACGGAATTTAATGCAACGCACAACACGCAGGATAGTTTACTCAACGGGCGGCATTTGACCAACATCGGGACCTTCCGTAAGTATGCCGAACTGTATTTGGCGTCGCGCCCGTACGTGATCCACGACAATCCGAACTTTACGCTCATGGTGCGCCAACTTAAACAAGAAGCGCAAGGGTTGCCGCTGGAAGTATACTGCTTTTTGAACACCACCGTTTGGACCCAGTACGAAGGGTACCAGAGCGATATTTTTGACCATTTGTTCTCGGTCTTGCCTGAGTTTGGTTTGTATGCATACCAACAACCCAGCGGACGCAATATCGCGCAAGGGATTAAAGAAATTAAATAACGAGAGATGTATTTGTTGGATGAACCCCCGCAAAAGTCGCGGGGGTATTTTTTTGATTTTTTTGCTATGATTTACATATGCCTCGCACAGAAAGGGGAATATATATGGCAAAGAAAAATTGTTTCTCAAAGGTTTTCAATACCAAAGCATTTACACTAATCGAATTATTAGTTGTCGTTCTCATTATTGGCATATTGGCGGCAGTGGCCTTGCCGCAATACCAAAAAGCGGTGTGGAAAAGCCGCAGTACACAACTCTTTACGCTCGTAAAGGCAGTAGCAACGGCGCAAGAATCTTATTTTTTGGCCAATAATGACTACGCCAATTCCTTTGATGAGTTAGATTTGTCGTTTGATAATTTAACTCCGGCGCCCAGTTCCGAGTTTGGGTTGAGTGTACAATCTACGGATGCTGTGCGGCATAACGACTGGTTTGAATTAACCATCAATATAGGGACCAACTTTTCTTTGTTTACGGCATTATTTAAAACAGGCCCGTACCGTGGCAGTGGGTTTTATTTTGTGGGGCGATATCCTGAGGTGTTAATAAGCCAAAAAATATATTGTGTAGAATTGATAGCTGCAGTTGAAACAGCAGGAAGTTTCTGTACTAAAGTTTGGGGGAGTCCTTCCCTAGCATATACCGGTTCAGTGGTACGGTACTACAATCTACCATAAAGATCGTCTTTATTGGCAATGACGGCAATTTAAATCTCTTTATGCAGTACTTTTAAGGCGGCTTTTTCTTTGGCAACCGGCAGACACTCTTGCACGCGGTAGTGGGTGTTGTTTGTCAGTTTTTTCAGTTCTTCAATATCTGCATCGGTAAGGACTTCTTTGTCGTAGGTGGTGCGAAATTCGTATTCCAGGCCGCTTTGGCGGATAATGTCCATAGAACGCATTAAAATCTCTTGCTTGGCATCTACCCCGGTAATCAAATTATATTTGTCCAGCGGGGCTTTTAGGTCCATGGCGATATAATCTACAAGTTTCTTGCTAATCAGTTCGGCAATCATATCCGGGCGGGTACCGTTGGTGTCTAGTTTAGTGACGTAGCCCATTTGTTTGAGTTGGGCCATAAAATCGGGCAGGTCGTCAAATAGGGTCGGTTCTCCGCCGGAAACAACAACGCCCTCCAAGGTTCCTTGGCGGCGTTGTAAGAAAGACATAATTTCCTCTTGGGGCACGGGTTCGGTAAATAAGTGCGGATACACTAACTCCGGGTTGTGGCAATAGCGGCAACGGAAATTGCACCCTTGGGTGAATACCACTGCTGCAGGCCGGCCCGGGAAGTCAATAAGCGTAAATTTAATAAGTCCGCCGAATTTCACCTTGCCGTGCCCCTGGGAAAAAGTTATTTGTCGCTGGCGCAATCACAACCGCACGAGCAGGCGCAGTTGTTTACCTTCATATTTTTGCGCATTCCAAATTCTTCTTTTTTGCCTTTGTTCCAGTTTTGTACCGGGCGCAGGTAGCCGACTACGCGGGAGTACACTTCACATTTGGAACCGTGCACGTCGTTCATTTCTTGTTTAAGTTCGGAAATCTTGTTTTCTACGGCTTGTTTTTCTTGTGCGGTCATACTTTGTTCTCCTAGTTTATCTTGTGAGGCCGGATTTCTCCGGGCAGTGGCGAGTCCGTGATAACTCGCTTTGTTTATTATGTATTTTTAGAGTTGCTTACGCAACTGCTTTTTTGGATTACCCGGCCGGGCCGAATAACCCAAAAAAGGTATTTATTTACTGTAAAGTTGTTCTTCCAACATTTTTACCTTGCGGTCTAACTCCTGCATCCGTTCGGCTTTGCACTTGGGGCATTCAAAATGTTCGCCTTCAATGTAGCCGCATTTGGGGCAGACGCTAAACGTCGGGGTAATGGAGAAGTACGGCAACGTATATTTTTCACATACGGTGCGGATGAACTTCTTCATGGCTTCCAGGTCTTTAATCCGCTCGCCCGTAAAGATGTGTTGCACCGTACCGCCGGTGTATTTGGATTGGATGGTGCTTTGCAAGTCCAACATTTCAAATACGTCGTCGGTATAGTTTACAGGCAGTTGCGAAGAGTTCGTATAGAAAGGTTGGTGACCTTGTTTATACAGTTCTTCGTTGGCGCAGATAATTTCGGGGTAACGTTCCTTATCCAATTTGGCAAGGCGATAAGAAGTCCCTTCGGCCGGGGTGGCTTCCAGGTTGTAGTTATTCCCCGTTTCTTCCTGAAATTTGACTAAGGTTTCGCGCATGAAAGTAAGCACTTTCTCGGCGAATTTGCGGCCCTTTTCGGAGCCGATATCCTCTCCGATGAGGTTGACAGACGCTTCGTTTAATCCCACGAGCCCAATAGTGGAGAAGTGGTTTTTCCAGTATTCGTTGAAGCGTTGGCGCACGGAGCGCAAGTAGAAACTCATGTACGGATAGAGGTTACCGCGGGTAAAGCGTTCAATGACTTTGCGTTTGATTTCCAAACTGGTCTTGGCGACTTCCATGCGGTCTTTTAAGTTGGCGAAAAATTCTTTTTCGTTCTTGGACAGATAACCCAAGCGCGGTAAGTTGATCGTTACTACGCCGATAGAACCGGTGAGCGGAGCCGAACCAAACAGCCCGCCGCCGCGTTTGCGAAGTTCGCGGTTGTCAATGCGCAAACGGCAGCACATGGAGCGCGCATCTTCGGGGTTCATATCGGAATTGATAAAGTTAGCAAAATACGGGATACCATATTTAGCGGTCATTTCCCACAGCGGAGTGAGTTTGGGGTTATCCCAGTCAAAATCGCGCGTAATATTATAGGTGGGAATCGGGAAGGTAAACACACGGCCTTTGGCGTCTCCCGCGAGCATCACTTCGCAGAAAGCGCGGTTGAGCATATCCATTTCGTTTTGGAATTCGCCGTACGTTTTATCTTGCAATTTTCCGCCGATGATAACCGGTTGGTCCTTATAATAGGACGGAACGGTCAAGTCCAGCGTTAAGTTCGTAAACGGCGTTTGGAAACCGACGCGGGTAGGCACGTTGACGTTAAATAAAAATTCTTGCAAGGCCTGTTTGACTTCATCGTAGGTTAGTTTATCATAATGGATAAAGGGAGCGAGTAACGTATCAAAGTTGCTAAACGCTTGTGCACCGGCCGATTCGCCCTGGAGCGTGTAGAAGAAGTTGACGACTTGACCCAAGGCCGTGCGTAAGTGCTTGGCGGGTTTGCTTTCGGCTTTGCCGACGACGCCGGTAAAACCGTTTAAAAGTAAATCTTGCAAATCCCAGCCGACGCAGTATGCGCCCAACAAGTCCAAATCGTGCAAGTGGAAATCACCTTCCGAGTGCATACGCTTGACGTTATCCGGATAAATTTTATTGAGCCAATATACTTTGCTGATTTCAGAAGAAATGTAGTTGTTTAAGCCCTGGAGCGAATAGCCCATGTTACTGTTTTCGTTGACCTGCCAGTCAAGTTGTTGTAAGTATTGGTCTACCAAGTCCACGTTAAATTTAGACGAAATTTCACGCATGCGGGCGTGTTGGTCGCGGTACAAGATATAGGCTTTGGCAGTTTTGTGGTAGTTGGAAGTCAAGAGTACATCTTCTACTACGTCCTGCACGTTTTCTACGTTGGGGACCTTGTCCGAATATAGTTGTTGAATGATGTTGATAACGCGAATGGTTAGTTTTTTAGCGGTTTCTTCATCAAACTCACCGGTGGCTTCTGCGGCTTTGGCAATGGCTTTGGTGATTTTGCGTGAATCAAAATGTTGGGTGGTTCCGTCTCTTTTAACGATGTGGGTAATAACTTCTGAGTTTTCCATAATTGTAATCCTAGGTGAAAATGTCCGCTACAACTAGCGGCTCATAAAATTTTGGCAAAAACAAACCAAAAATGCAAATCACGACGAGGACGTAACTTGTGGTTGTGGTATAAAAAAACATTTTCCGACGGGAAAAATTCTTTCTTCCATACCCAACCTGTTTGGTTAGGGTTCTTTTGCTAATAATAATTATTACTAAAAAGGATAAACCTGTCAATATTATTTTTAATAACCGCGAAAAAATAAGCAAATCCGGTAGGAAAACAAGGGATAAAAGCACGTTGAAAAATGCGTTTTTACGATAAAAGTTGAACAAAGACTTGACGATATGAGTACAAACTGGTTTAATTTAGAAAAGACCAACTAGGAGGGGAAAATGAACTTGTATCAGGGATGTGTTTTAACAGCGGTGATTGCGTTTGTGGTGCTGGTGGTGTTTGCCATTCGCACGCTGATTCAAATTTTACATACGGCCGAAGCGGTGGAGTATTTGGCCATTTCCGCGGCGGAAAAAGTCGATAAAACGCAAAGCACGTTTGCGCTGATTGATAATGTATCTTCTTTTTTGAACTCCGGCGTATTTAAGGCCGCCAAAGTGGGTGTGGATATCGTCCGGCACCTGCGCGATAGAAAATAAACAAAGAAATTTATAGAAGAAAAAACAGACACACCTGGAAAACGTGTGTCTGTTTTTTTATTCTTGAATTGGATTCAACCTAATTAAACATACCGGATTCTTCCAGGGCGTTTAAGGCCTTGGTAATGTTATTGACAATGGCAATCCAGCGGCTTTGGCCGTCGGTTGTTACGGCCCCGTAAATGGCCGCGATATTGATGCCGTGTTTGGTCAGTACCGAACTGATATCCAAAATAAGCCCGGGGCGGTCTTTCGTTTCAATGCAGATGGCTTCCGTTTTGACGCTGGTAAATCCGGCACGCGTCAAAATATGGCTGATTTCCTGGTCGTGCGTGATAGCCAGGCGGAAGGTGGCCGCATCATAGTGTACCCCTTGGGAAAGGGCAATAATGTTCACGTTTTCACGCATTAAAATTTCGGCTACGTTTTTAAGCGTACCGGGCTCGTTCACTAAAAACACACTGTACTGCTTGACAATACTAAGTGGCATAAGAACCTCGTTATTAATTTTAATTTTTTAAATCGTTTTTCCATCCGGCGTGATTTCCAACACGTCGGCAACTTTCAATTTTTCTTCTAAATCCAGCATGGCTTTGCAATCGTCTTCGTTGTACATAAGTACCTTGTCCAACAAAGATTGGTCGCCGGTTTTCAGCCAGTTTGTAAAATACACCATGCTGTCCATCGCGCCGCAATCATCCTGCCGCCAGTTAAACCCAAACGCAGGCGCGGCGGCTTTGAGCGAAAAACTGGGCGCCGGCAAATAAAACGCTTTACTTACGGCTACCTTTAAATCATAGCAAATCCCGCACAATGCGTTTAAGTGTACGGCGGCGGATGGGTTAGCGGCAGCCAGTTTTTTCATCTTTTTGACTTCATATTCCGTCCAGTGATACAGCGCGGTATTGGAAAAATCTTTGACGTAATTGTAAAACTGTTCAAAAATCTGTAATTCTTCTTCGGGCGTTTTGGCTACAAAACTGACGTATTTATTTTCTTCTTTATCCCAAAGGCCGATCAGGTACACAAAGGAAACACTGTCTTTAGTAAATGTTTCCGTGGCTTCAAAATCAAAATATAAGTTATATTTTTTCTCCGGAGGGGGGAAGTGACCTTTTTCGCGCAGAACCGGTTTGTTATGCAAGTATGCTTGGGCATTGTAAAAAGAGTTGGTGGCATGCGGTTCTTCTAAAATTTCTTGCAATTTGGCCAGCCCCGCGTGGGCTACGTCATCGGTATTGAATATCCCGTTGATTTTTAAGCATTGGCGCATTTCGGTATTTAAACCGGGTAACATGAGTAAATCTTTTGTTTGTGCCATGAGTTTGTTGGCATACACACGCCAGGGGGCGCTGGCGCCTTTAGGCGGTTTATGTGCTTCGGGCTTGGCTTTACCGTCGCGAATGGCGTGCCAAAACGTCAGTTCGCGCTCCAGCCGTTCTTGGTATTTGGCATACGGGACATCTATAAAGTGGCCTTTTAAATGCACACGCATGGTAACGGGGGTAAAATTTTGTATCTGCCCCAAAATGCGGTTTAATAAACACACTTGCAAGGCATAATGCTCTTTCAAATCGTGGGCGCGTTTAAACTGGTAAATTTCATAATGAAACGCCCCAAAACAACTTGGGGCGTCTTCTTTTTTAACGAGCAAATTAGTGTTTCCGTAAACAGACTCGGGCAAATTCCACAAGGCGCAGTTGGCAATGGCTTGGGCGCCGGCAGCCATGGCGGACAAGGTGTTTTTGAAACGGGCTTCATCGGTATCCCCGGATATAAAAACCACTTCGGGGAATTCTTCTTTTATCCACTCATCGCGGCTTTTGCGGTCGGTACGAACTTTTAAATTTTCGTAGCGGTTGGTTTCCGGTACGGCTTCTTCTTTGGGGGCGTGAAACGAACACCAAATACTAAACGGGTCCTCTAATAACGAAAACATCCGCGAGGCATTAAAATCCTGTTTATCCGGCGTGCGTCCGGCAGAGAAGCGTAAGAATAATTGTTGCAAATCAGAATCAGTCATCCTATTTATTCTATATTTTTTTGTACGCGAATGAAAAGGATTTTTCCCGAGTAAGCAAAATTTTATTCTTTGCGATAGTATTTACCGTAACCGCCGGTAGTATAAGGGGTAGATGAAAACCCTAATACCTGACAAATGTTGTTACCTGTGGGGGCGGCGCATACTATTTCCCAGGAGGGAACGTCGTCTGTTGAGCCGGCAAAGTTGGCTTGTAAAACGTACGTCTGCGATTTGTAAGTTCTGCGTGCGATAAAAGATGTATTCGCACTATCAAAGGAATAGGTAGTATTTTTAATTGTGAAAGTATTTCCCGACGAACCGCTAGGCATGTCTATATCTAAATCTGCCAGGTTTCCTGTTGTCTGCCCGGTTGACATGTGATAGACTTGTTCGGCCGTCAATATGGCGCGTAATAACGTAAGTGCTTCCGTTCCGCGGGCTTTCTCCACCGCTGTTTGATATTGCGGTAAGGCCACTGCCGCCAAAATGCCGATAATGAGGACGACAACTAATAATTCTATAAGTGTAAAAGCTTGCTTGTTTTTCATACAATCTCCATGGCTGTTTTGGATTGATACTATATTATTGTTCTTTTTTTTATTTTGTCAAGCGGTTGTTGAAAAAACAAGGTGGTAACGCTCTCCGTAGTTTTGGCACACGTTCGGGGCTGTCAAATGGTATAATACTCATATGTCCATTTTACGCATTACAAAATATGGCGAACCGATTTTACGCCAAAAGTTAAAACCCGTTAAGTACGACGAGATTGCCCCGCAACTCCCCAAACTTCTTCAGGATATGGAAGAAACATGTTTGGCCGTGCACGGTGTTGGCTTGGCGGCGAACCAAATCGGGCTGCCGTTACGTTTGGCGCTCATTTTACTGCCCGGCGAAAATGAGGATGACCCACCCACCAAATACGTGATTATCAATCCGGAAATTATTGCCAAGCACGGTGAGAAAGTGGAAGAAGAAGGGTGTCTTTCCCTGCCCGGTTTGTGGGCTGAAGTATCCCGTGCTACCGACGTAACCGTCAAGTATTTGGACGAAAAGGGAGAGCCCCACACCAAACGCGCGCGCGGACTTTTAGCCAAGGCATTCCAACACGAAGTGGACCATTTGGACGGTAAGTTGTTTGTGGATTTAATAGACCCGAAATTAAAACCCGAGGTCAAAAAAATCATTAAAAAATTACGGACGAAATGGGACTAACTATGAAAATTTGCATTATGAAATTCGGCGGCAATACGCTGGCCAATAAACAAAAATTACTCCTGGCGGCAGACCTGATTAAAAGCCGCTACGAGGTAGGATTTATTCCGGTAATTGTGGCGTCCGCTAACGGGAATTTGACCGACGTATTATTGGATCACGCTTATAGCATTTCTGCTAATCCCGACAGGCGCGAGTTGGATATGCTTGTTACAACCGGCGAGCGGGTAAGTGTGGCGCTGCTGTCCATTGCGCTTCGTGCCAATGGGGTCCCGTCGGTCTCGCTGACCGGTTCGCAAATCGGTCTCATTACCACATCTTCCCACACCGGAGCTGATATTTTAACGCTCAAAGGCGATCGCCTTAAACACGAAATTGAACAAGGCCACGTGCCGGTAGTGGCGGGATTTCAAGGCATTGGCGAGAATAAAGAAATTACCACGTTAAAGCGCGGTGGATCCGACGTATCGGCCGTATTTTTGGCGTCCCAGTTGGGGGCGTCGCACGTGGAAATGATTAAAGATGTGGACGGTGTTTATTCCGCCGACCCCAATAAAGACCAAAAAGCCCAAAAATACGAAGTATTGGATTTTGATGAGATGTACAAATTGGCACTCAACGGGGCCAGCGTGTTACACCCCGATGCGGTGCGGTTAGCCAAGGAAAAAGGGATAGAAATCCGTATTGTCTACTACCGTACCGGCCAAACAGGAACGGTGATTAAATAATATGTATATCAAATGGAATATTACAGGCGTAATTGCCTTTTTATTATTAGGCGTGGTAATTCATATTTTCGGGCCGGGGTTTGGCTCCTTGGTGCGGACGATTATTTCGTTGGCGTTATATGCGGGATTATTTTTTGCGTGTTTTGTCGTCGTGAAACGCAGATAATGTAACAAAAAATCAAAAATATGGTATGATGGAACTATGCTAGATACAACAACTATTTTACAGATGAGTGGATTTGTAGTTTGCTTTATTTTGCTGTTTGTGTTTACAGCAAAGTACCGCGCGGCTGTCGCGCACGAAACGGATTTTGAAAACCCTGCGGAAGAAATCACCGTTGTACCGGCGCAACCGGTATTGAAATCCCGCGCGGCGGTGCTGAGTTCGTTGCAAGGCACGGCCTCCTTGGAAGTAGCCGATTTGAAAGAAAAGGTAAAAGGTTTGCAATATCGCCTGGAAGAAATGAAAATCGGCAATGATAAAACAAGCGGCGATATTGCCAAACAACTGGCGCGTATGGAAGCGCGTATCGGTACGTTTGAGCAAGAATATGTAACCAAATTGCAACCGACGCTACTTAGTTTGATTGAAGAACTGGAAAACATGAAAGTAGCCGAAAGTAAGAAATAAACACTGCGTTATTTTTTAAGTTTAACCAACCCTCGTCGTGGCGAGGGTTGGTTTTTTTGTACTGTTTTCCGTCGGGAAAATAAAAAGAGTTGACTTTGTTTTTTTTTTTTATACTATAATTTGTACAGGCCCCACCTGGGAGGGGGGATATATATGACAAAGAAAAAATGTTTATTAAACGATTTGTGCCCGAAGGGCTTTACGCTCATTGAACTATTAGTAGTGGTTTTAATCATCGGTATTTTGGCGGCGGTGGCGCTCCCGCAATACAAAGTGGCGGTGGAAAAAGCGAGAAGTGTGGAAGCCGTTTCTGTGTTAAAAAACATAAAAGAA
>CACXER010000028.1 GCA_902766765.1 uncultured Elusimicrobium sp.
GGCAGCATCCAACAAGTTTTTTGCATCCGAGATGGTCGGATCCAACGCCTTGGTTACCGCGTTGTAATTAAAGCGGTAAGAGATTTTGAAACTTTGCGGATTCTCCGGCGGAACTTTTACCAAGATAGAATAGTTGTCCGGGTCGACCGCGGTGGAAATGTCCCACGTGATAAGACTGACGGCAGCCGGATGTTTGGCTTCAATGAACGATTGAAGGGTCATCCCATTGGGAAGCATATAATTCTTTACTTCTGCCAAAATGGCATCTTGCGAACTTTCCACTCCCACCGGCGTGTTTTCATCAACCGTTTGAACTGGCATAGTATTTTCGCCCAACATCTCGCTTAATTGCGCATCTTGTTGTTCTGCCGTTGTTTGTTGCGGTTTAGCCAAGAGGTTAAACTGCGGCGGGATCCAATTCATAAACGCCATCATTCCGTAGATGAGCCCCAGTAGCAGCAGTATGGCCAACAGTCCCACAAACATTCGGGCGCCTTTTCCGGCCGGTTCAATATCGGCACTCTTGATATCGTGTTGGGTGTTGATATCGTCCATCCCCTCTACTTGCAAGCGGTCGGATTGAGCCGGTTCCGGTACCATAGGAACGGTTTTAATGTCTAAGGCCGCCCCGCGTTTGGCTTTGATAGTATTTTCTAACACGATTTGGGAAACCGTTACATCCGATACATCCGTTCCGGATTTGTTTTCTTTTCCGTCATCGTTTGGCTTGACGGCCGGATGCGTTACGATTTCTTGCAACTCAAAACTATCCTCTTTCTTGCTTGCATTCAGATTTCCAAATTGCGAATCCGTCGCTTGGGTAGCATTCGCTCCGCTAGCTAAAGCCGGCGGTACAAAGTCTGAAATTAAATAGGTAGAGCCCGCTTTTAATTCAATTTCCGTGGGATCGTTTACCTTGTTTTCTTGCTGAGGTACCGGCGCGTTGATTTCGGCTTGATCTAGCGACGGCAAATTGTCCGATCGGGGAGCAGTAGATTGTTCCTCCGAGGCGACGGATGCGGCTACAGCAGCCCCCGCGCTTGCCAAACCGAATAATTGCTCTACAGAAGCATCTTCCTTGGCTTTGTTTTCAGAAAATGCATCTTTTAAATCGGCTTCACTAATGATCTCATCCGGTTTTTCCATCTTGGCATTGGGTACCAATTCTTGTACAGGTTCTTCATTCTTTTCTTCCGTTGCTTTTGCTATTTCCGCGGCTTCATCTCCCAAAGAAGGCATAGCGGTTTGATTAGCCACAGCCCCTTGTAATTCTTCCCCGACTTTCGTTTGAGATGCCGGTTGTGGTGCTACTTCTTCGGCGGTAGGTTGACCCACTTCTTGCATTTGCGGTTCGGGTTCAGTAGCGGAAATTTCTTCCACTTGTGTGGGTTGTACCGGGTCTGGCGCAATAGACAGAGCCGGTGAATCCTGCGGATTATCAAAATCTAACGTTTGTTTTTCTTGCGGTTGATCTTCTTCGGCCGGAGCGGTTTGCTGGGCTTGTTCTACTTCAGTAGCGGAAATGCCTTCCAGATCAGCCGGTTTTTCTTGTTCGGGTTGGCCGGATAAAACAGGTTCTTCAGAAGGTGCTTCGCTAAGCGAGGCGGCTTCTTGCGGGTGCAAGGCATCTAATTGAGCCGATTCAGCCGGTTGCTCCGTTGGTTCCGCGGCCGGTTCAGCCGTTTCTTCCGACAATTTAACCGGTTCACCCTTTTCTTCCACTTTTTCAGCCGGAGTTTCTTCTTTAGCCGGTTCAGATTTTTTCTTGAGACCGACGGCTCCCGCTAAGACGGCTGCGCCCGCACTCAGCCAGCGCATCGTCATAGATTTTTTATTCTCGTCTTCTTCTTTTTCTTTGATGACTTGGTCTACCACGTCTTCGGATTGTTCTTTAGCGGCAGTAAATTCAGCCAATACTTCTTCCTTCTTTTGTTCTGTTTTGGCTTTCTCCTGATTGGCTTTAGCTTCTTTAGCCAACGCTTCTGCTTGTACGGGCGTGAGTAGATCTTGGAACGTAGATTCTTTCTCTTCTTGCGTTTGAACTTTGGGGTGGCTGTGTAAGGAATCTAACGCAGAACTCAATACTTCATCATCCCCACCACCTAACAAGTTATCTTCATTACCGGATTCGGTCGTAGTTGCGGCCGGTTCATTTTCCGTGGGTTCGGGCGGTAAAGTTAAATCCATCGTTTTGGTGGCACCTAACGGAACCTGGGTAGAGGTTTTACTGGTTGTTTCCTCTGCGGAAGAAAGGAAGTCCTCATTTTCGGAATTACCGTCTAAATTTTCTTCCGCGATTTCACCCATATTCTCTTCCGATGAGACTTGTGGAGTGGAGGAGAATTGAGTCATTTGTTCGGATAACGCATCAACACGTTGGGCGGCTTCTTCGGCCATTTTTTGCTGGGTGGCAAGAGATTCATCTAACTTGGTTTGCATGCCTTCCATTTTGGACTGCAAACTGGTAAGTTGATTAGTTAAAGCGTCTAATTTAGCAAGTAAAGCGGCTGTGGTTGCATCACTAGCGGCCGGGGTCGGTGTCGCAGCGGCCACAGGTGCCGGGGCAGGCTCCACGGGAGCAGGTTGCTCAAATTCAAAGATGTTAGATGCTTTGACCCACTCTTGGTTACCGCTATTGGCGGCATCTTCGGAGCAGATTAAGGTATCCGGGGTAAAGCCCGTAAGCGTTACCAGTTTGTCGGCTGTGAAAGGCCCTGTCACTTTATCGTTGATGTAGACCCAGTATTTCATGATTTGTTGTCACCCTTAAAAAATAAATATAAAACAGTATGGTAATAGCATACCAAATTAGGAGGCATTTTAACAGTATTTTTTACGATTTATGCCTTGGAATCTGCCCGTGCTTGTTTATACAAGTTGAGTAGTTTATCTAAATCCGCTTTGCTTGTTTTACGTGTTTGGATGTTAGAAAGCATATCCGTCATGAGTTCTAACGACGAGCCGTTCTCTAACATTTCCAACACGAATTGGGAAATCTGGCTGTTGTAATTACCATTGAGTTCCCCCAACAAAACACGTAATACAAATTCGTGTTTTTCGCGATTAGATTTCCAAAAGGTATAAGGCGCCAGGGCATGTTCAAAAAATTCCAAAATTTCATCGGCCGATTTGGTGCCCAAATAACCCTTCATGAGTTCCGGGGCCAGGCCTTGCGTTAGCGATTTAGCCTTTAAATCACGCAGGTATTGGGCTTGTTTGGCGGCTTCTTCGGGACTTAAAGTACCGAGTAAGACCTTGCAAGCCAATTCTTTATTCTCGTTTTTATCTACGCAGTAGGGCAGATTTTTTAAGGTGTCTTCCATGGCTTGTTCTAATTGGGCAAACGTTTTTTTACCGCCAAAATGATCGGCCAAATCATATTCGTAACCGCTATAAATATCTTTTTTTGCCAACTCCCGGCGCAGCATTTCGCGGGCTTGGCGCAAAGAGGCCATCCGGTCTGCCCGCGCAAAACTGTCGGCGGTGCCGTCCAATAACACACGCACGGCTAGGCCTAAATTTTCACTGGGGGCATCCACATGCGGCAACTTAGCCAAAACGGCTTTGAACGTGGTAACGATATCAGCCGGGGTTTTTACTTTTAAATACCGGCAAGCAATGATGAGTAAATCTTCTTCTAAAATTTGGCCATCTACTAATTTGGAAACAAGGGCGGTATCCTCGGCATCTTTGAGTGTCATTTGCCCCAGCATGACGTGGGCCGCCAATGACGCGCAGAGCCGTTCGTCAGGGTTCTGGGTTTTGAGTTGATTGATGAGCCGCTCCATTTCCGGTTGGAAAGCAATACTGCCCGGTTGAGTATATAACCGTTTTAATCCGGCCGTGGTGGGAATAGAGAGGTGGTATTTATCGGCGACAGAAAAGATGTCGGTTTTATTTTGTTGACGTACCGGCTCTTGGGAAGAGAGCCATTCACTGGCTTGTTCCAGCATACGATCTACGGCAAACTGGGCCTTTTGGGTATCTGTCATTTTTTTGCCTTTAGGCAATTTTTTCAGGGCCGCGGCAAATTCCTGGTCAAAATATTTACGTGAAGAAAACGAGGCATATACGTCTAACATTTTTTGTGTATCTTGCAAGGGCAGTTCCAGCGAATCGGCCAGTTCTGTAATGGACATGGCATTGTTATAAATACGTAATTGACGTAAGGCGGCCGGTAAGGTAATTTCGTCTAAAAGCATTTGGGCGACAAGGGTGTCCGCGTGGGGTGAGTCCGAACTCAGTAGGGCAGCGGTATCGGCGATATCTTGTTGAAGTTGGGCCAGTGATTTTTTATCTTCCAGTGTGTAAACAAGCCGGGCGGCGTAATCGTCATCAATAGCCGGGAGCATGTTGTAAATGGTGCCTAACATACCGCTACGCAAATTGGATTTTTCAGTCATGAGTTCCTCGCTAACACGATTTTAGAAAAAGGGTGATTTGTTTTTCAAGTATATTTTTACGATCTTCGTTTTGAATAAATACTAAATTGGCGCGGATGTTTTCTACCGCACAACGTAGACACGCCTGCAAGAAATGTTTGGCGCACAATATGTCGGAAAAAATGATTTCAGCAATATCCGGTTTGAGCGTTTCAATTTCTTTTAATACCTCCAGTGCCGTGGTAGCCGTATCCGCCGGAACGGAGGCGGCAAACCAGAGAGCCTGCTCCAAGGCCTCTGGGCGGGTTGGGTTTTCTTTCGGTAATTTTTTAGCGGTTAAGTAGGCCGTGTATGCGTCGCTATCTTTTTGCACGTAGGTGTTTAATTGATTTTTCAACGCTATGAGCCGCTTGATGGATTTTTCCAGCCGCGTTTTGACTTCGGGCGAGGTGTTTTTACGTTTGAGCGTAGTTTGTGCGGCCATGAGGGCTAACGCACAACCCATGGCGCCTGCGTGGGCAGCAGCGGCCCCCCCTCCCGGGGTAGGGTCGGAGGATGCCAAAGCGGCAGTAAATCGTTCAGCGGCAGTAAACCATTCCATAAATAACTCCTTACATAATCGTGCCGGATTCTAAATCTTCATATTTCTTAATCCGGAGCATTTTAAGACGGTCTTCATCAATTCCGGTGCGGCTAAAAAACACGTGTTCAATGGCAGTAGCCGGCATAATATAGCGGCCGCGTTTAACGCCTTTAGGGTCTTTTTTGACGCACAACCACACACAGAACAAATTGAAGTCTTTTGTAAAATCCCGTGCTTCCAATTCGGCAGCGGCCCGTTGGATTTTTTGTGCTTCACCAAATCCGGTCGTGAGCACCGCGCTGTGAAAGCCGCAATTTTTAGCCGCTACAATATCGCGGTGTGTATCGCCGATCACAAATACTTGGTCCGGGGTGAGTTTGATTTTAAATTTCTTTTCGGCCCGTTTAACGGCGGCTTGCAACATTTCTTCGCGTGTGTGTCCGTCTTCGCCATAGCCGCCGACGCTGAAAAACCGGTTGAGTCCGCACGGTTCTAATTTGAGGTAAGCCCCTTGTTCTAAATTGCCGGTGCCAAGCCCTAAAATAATATCTTTATCTTTGGCTAAAAATTCTAAGAATTTTTTAACTCCGTTAACCAGATGATATTTCTTACTACGTACGGAGACTTGTACTTCTTGCGGTAACATTTCCAAGTAGCCGGCTTTAATTTTTTTCAGTTCGGCCGCCGTTGGTTTTTTACCCTTTTTGAGAAGTCCATACACGATGGAGAAATTATCTAAATCCGTCCGACCGGAAATCAGCACAGGGTCAATTTGTACCGTTTTTCCGTACATTTTTTTCATCGCGCTCTCTAAAGCGCGGCGTCCGCAACCGCCGGCATCTACGAGGGTTCCGTCCAAATCAAATAAAACGAGTTTTTTCATGCATTTGCTCCTTGTTTTTTAGCACTGCTGGTAACCATGTAGGCACCGCCTACGGCTAATATCATACCCAACAACTTGTATAAAGAAATCGTATCTTGCCCGAGTAATACCGATATAATAAACGTAAATACCGGGTAACATAAAATAATGGCGGTGGCCTTGCTTAAATCCATATTGCGTATGGTGTGATACCACAAGATATTTCCTACTACATAATTGATAACCGCACTGCCGATAAGCGTTCCCCACAACATAGGTGTACTGTTAAAGAGTAGCGGCCCTTGGATAAAATATAACGCTATCAGTAATACAATAAGTGCCGGCATAGCGTAGAAGGCACGCGCGGCGGCAATTTGCGGGGCTGTTAAATCGGCCGGCAATTTTTTAGCAAAAATATGGCTGACTTGAAACATCCATAAACTACCCAAAATCAGGAAATCCCCTTTGGCCTGGGTATAACCGCCTTGTAAGACGATTAAAATGACGCCAAACAAGATAAACAGCGAACCGCTGATTTGCTTTCCGGTCGGACGTTCTTTCAAAATAATCGCAGATAAAATCAGCGAGTAAATAATTTCAAATTGGTTATCAATGGCGCTATTGACGGGGGTGGTGTAATTGAGGGCGACCATAAAAACGGTCATCGTAAGCGCCGTGCCAAATGTTCCCATGCCCAAACCTTTCCAACGTACGTCGGGAGATAAAATCCGTTTCCACCCGGTACTGCCCAAGTGAAAAGAGAGAATCACACACGCCGTAAAACACGCTCCTAACAAAAATAAGGCAGAGGTAACAAACGGCGTGGCGAGTTTAGAAATAACGACATTGGTAGCCGTACAAATACAGGATAACCAAATCGCAACTAAAGGAGATAATTTCGTCATATATACATTGTACCTAATTTCAGACGGTAAAAGAAAGACTAATGTCCGTCTTTTTTCACGCTTCGGCTAATCCAATACGCCCCTGCACTTGTAATGATGAGACCAAGCAGTTGATGCATAGAGGGTATTTCCAACCCGAGAGCCGCAGATAGTAAGAGGGATAATACCGGGTAAGATAAATAAATGGCGGTTACTTTGCTTAAATCCAGCGTACGGATGGCTTTGTACCATACGACCATGGCGAGCCCATATTTAAAAATTCCCGTATATCCCAGCACCCCAAACAGGGTAAGGGTGGGTGTAAGCGTAAACGGTTCATGCAAAACAAACAAAACGGCTAAAATAACGATAAGTGCGGGAAGCGCAAATAAATTGCGCGCCATGCCGATTACCCGGTAATCCAACGATTTAGGTAATTTTTTGGCGACCGTAGAGCCCGCCTGTAGCATCCACGTACTACCCACGATAAGTAAATCCCCCGTCCAACGCGGTGTGTATTTTCCTTTTAATAAGATAATGAGCACCCCGGTTACGATAAGAGCGCACGCGGCGAGTTGTTTTTTGGTGGGAATTTCCCGCAAGAAAATAGCGGCGATAAGTAGCGAGTAAAATAATTCCGATTGTTGTAAAATGGCGGCGTTTCCCGGCGTAGTGTAATGTAAGGCAATTAGCGAAATGGTAAACGGTAAGGCGGTGCCGAACGTGCCGATAAATAGAAATTTCCCTCGGGTTTCTTTGGCAAGTAATTCCCCCCACTTGTGATTTTTAGTTATCCACGGAGTAAAGTAAAGCACGCCGATAAGCGTACCGAAAAAGACGAGTAATACAGGGCTAATCAGTCCGACGGCCAATTTCCCGGCAATCGGCGAAAATCCAACGATGGCCCAACATACCCATGCCGCAGTTAGCGCAGACATAACAACTCCTTTTTAGGATGATTATACACTCTTGCTTAACATTCAAAAAACCCGGGCTAAACCCGGGTTTTAAATTTGCGCAGAGAGGGACTCGAACCCTCAAGCCTTTCGGCATGCGCCCCTCAAACGCACGCGTATACCAATTCCGCCACCTGCGCGAAA
>CACXER010000029.1 GCA_902766765.1 uncultured Elusimicrobium sp.
GTACTGTTTGGGCCATTAGCTCAGTTGGTAGAGCAGACGCCTCTTAAGCGTAAGGTCGTGAGTTCGAGCCTCACATGGCCCACTTTTTGAAGTTCCAACTCAAAATTAAACCAAACGGACGGATGGCGGAACTGGTAGACGCGTACGCCTTAGGAGCGTATGGAGTGATCCGTGAGGGTTCGAGTCCCTCTCCGTCCATATTTTTCCGGTCTGTCCGGTAAGTAAGGAGTGTTAAAGATGTCCATTTTCAAAACCGCACAAGCGGGTGAAGTAAAAACCAAACAACTCAGTAAAGAAGGTTGCCGGGTTACGTTATCGGTAGAAGCAACCGCGGAATTAGTAACGAAAAACTTTCAGAATGCTGCCATACAAGTACAATCTCGCGCCCAAATGCAAGGGTTCCGCTCCGGGAAAGTGCCGCTTGATTTAGTGAAACAAAATTTTGCCGGACACATTAAAGAACGTGCGCTCGACTTGACGGTCAAAGCCGCCATCAGCGCCGCCGTAACCGAAGCCAAATTGGACGCGGTTGGCGTTCCCACACTCACCAAGGCAGATTTAAATACGTTTCAGGATGGAAACGCTTTTTCTTTTGAAATCGCGGTAGACGTAGCCCCGGAATTTGACGTAAAAGATTATAAAGGTATTGAAATTACCAAGAAAGCCGATACGGCTACCGATGCGGATGTTACCGAAAACCTAAACCGTGTGTTGGATGCCAATGCCCGCTTGGAAAGTGCTAAAGAAGGGACGACTATTGACGATAAATGCTATGCGGTTATCCACTACAGCGGTAAACGCAACGGGCAAGATGATTACAAACTCAGCGCCGATAGCGAACTGGTGGATATGTCTGCCCCGCAAACGATGCCGGGCTTGGCCGAAGCGTTGAAAGGTCTTAAAAAAGGCGACGTAAAAGACGTGGAAACCAAAGACGGTAACGATACGATTTCTTACCACGTAACCGTAGACGATATCAAAAACAAAATCGTGCCGAATTTGGACGATAATTTTGCCAAAGATATGGGCTTTGAAACGTTGGCGGATTTGAAAAAGAAAGTCAAAGAAAGTTTAGATATGGAAGCCAAACAAACCTCTCAACGTGATGAAGTGATGCAAATTGAAAATCACCTCGTCAAAATGAATAATTTTGCCCTGCCGCAAAGTTTAGTGGAAGAATATACGGAATCTTCCTTGCACAATTTTGTGCACAATATGACGCAAATTAAGCCCGAACAACTCACCGCCGAACAACACAAAGCGTTTGAAGAACGCATCCGCCCGACGGTAGAAAAAGATTTGCGTATCGGATATATCGTGCACGCCATTGCCAAGAAAGAAAACTTGCAAGCCACCGATGCGGATTGGAAAGCCGAATTGGACAAGAGTCTTTCTTCCGCTTCGCAAAACAAGACGGATGAAAAGAAAATCAAAGCGTTTTTTGACGAGCGCAAGGAACATATCTTGGCTACGCTCACGGAACGCAAAGTGTTTGATTTCTTAAAAGCGCAAGCGAAATATAAATAATTTGTACGTGCAAGCACGTGCGAAAAAAATCGTTTTTTTAAGGCGCTTTGCCGCTAATTAGATAAACGGTTTTAACCTCACCCCCGGGAGATTGTCCCGGGGGTTTTTTAATAAAAAAGGATCACTCTTTCTTGCTTCGTTCGTCTTGTTATTTTGCTATAATGAGTATATGAGAAATTATGTAATTTTGGGGATTCTTTTTACCTTTTTATTTTCAGGGGCTTCCGCCCAAACTGTCGCTGCGGTGCAAGAGGCGCCTGACACGGCTAATCCGTCTGCACAGACGGGGGCTAAACCCGCCCTGGCCGCTACGCGCTTTATCGGAAATTTTAATGAGGCCGTTTTGTATAACAGCGTCATGGACTATTCGCTGCCGGACGGTATAAAAGCAATCAGCCAAAAATGCATTACGGGAGATGCGGACGAGTGTTATATTGCTTTTAAGACGTACGAAAATTCCGAGGACTCTAAAGAGGCCGCCGCGGCGAATTTGGAACTGGCCCTTTTATCTATGCAGCGCGGGCGTACCAAACAGGCACTCCGCCATATTGAAAAAACCGTTTCTTTAACGCCCGAAGATCCCTTTGTCCAATTGACCCACGGCTGGCTGCTTTTAGGCGCAGGAAAATACAAAAAGGCCCGCAAGGCATTTGATGATTTGTTTTATCTGACGGCTGATTTTGAGTATACGTCTTCTGCTAAATTGGGTACGGCGCTCGCGTGGTATTTAAGTGGAAATAAAGAAAAATCGGCCACCGAATTGCAATACTTGTATACCTCTAATCCTTATGCTATTTCGTTTGTTTCTTATATGTTAGGTAGGATTGCCAGTGAGACTAAAAACGGCAAAAAATTAGCACCGGTATTTTTACAACAATCTTTATCTCATGACGAAAAAAATTATGCCGCTGCCGCACTGCTTGCGCAACTGGCCGAAAAAGAAAAAAACCCGCTACACGCGTGGCAGTATTACGCTACCCTTTACAGTTTAGATCCGCAGAATGAGCAACTGACTAAAAAAATGCAACAATATGCGCAAGAAATCGGCGATAAAAGTATTGATTATTTGTTCTATTCACGTTTGGAACAACCCATTGTACACGTGATGCCCTCTACGGCCTCCGAGCCGGTGCGTATGGCACTCTATGCCAACCGGGCCCACCAACCGCAGACGTTGCAATCGGCGGCAGTTATGGGGGCCGGTACGGTTAAAATTACCGGGGAAAAATTAGGAGATATTTTACGCGTTCCGGCCTATGTGGAAAAAACAGTTGCTTTTAATCCGCAAACAGGCGGCGTGGACGTAAAAGACACGCGCGGCCATGTGGAATTCTCATCTAAACGTCCGTTTACCTTTGCCTTAGAGAAAGATAAATACACGCTGCTTGTGCGCAACGTTCGCGCGGAAAATATCTTTGCGGCAGATTTAAGCGATAAAGAACTCAAAGGTTCTTTGACGGTTGTTCCCATGCAGAACGGTTTTGAACTGCGCAATACTGTATCGGCGGAAGATTTAATTCCGGCCCTTTTAGCAACACAAGCACAAAACGTTAAACACAATGCCGCACTCACGGCCTTGGCTGTGGTGTTTCGCTCGGCGTTGGCGAAAGCCGTTAAAGAACATGCCGACCAACCCTATCACATTACCGATAACGACGAGACTTTCCATTTCGGCGGTATCAATTTAATTTTTAAAGATTTGTTAGATGCTTCCAAAACTTCTACCTCCGTGCGTTTAACCCAAGCTCGGGCCGATTTTTATGCGGCCTGCGGGGTTGTAACGGCAGAGGATATCAAGAACACAGCATCTAAACCGGGTTATATTTTCTCTCCCGCTAACGTCACTAAATATATCTTGTCTAACCCGCCGGCGGATTTATATTCCCGTCCGCACGATCCCACCCAATGGGCAGGTATCAAATGGATCTATTTATACGACGCAAAAGAGATTGCCGCTCGTTTGGCCTATCAAAAAGACATCGGTAAATTACGTGCCATTACTCCGGTGCGTTATACGCCCACGGGGCGCGTTTTATCCGTACGTTTTGAAGGGACCAAAGGCAGTTACGAAACCCAAACCCCGCAAGAGACCGCGTTTATTTTAAGCGCGGGAACGATGCGCTCCAACCTGTTTGATATCGTGCCATTATACAAAGGGAAAAATATCAAAAGCGTCTTGGTGCGCGGTTATGATACGGGATTAGGAAACGGACTTTGCCTCGGCGGCGCAGAAGGACTAGCCAAACAAGGCGCGGACTATATGGCCATTATCAAATATTATTTCCCGCAGGCCCGCATCTTGAATACTAAAACAGGAACGGTCAATTAGTATGGAAAAAACAAAAATATTGTATGTCATTACCCGTATGGACCAAGGTGGCGCGCAAGCCAGCGTGCTCTATACGATGAAGAATTTAAACAAGCAACAGTTTGAGGCATTTTTGGCGACGGGGGCCGGCGGTCGGTTAGATGGACGTGTCAAAGGCGATTCTTCCCACGTCTTTTTTATTTCGGCCTTACGCCATCCGATTCATCCCAAATATGTTTTTCATGATTTTTGGGCGCTGTTGCAACTGGGCCGCGTCATGCGCCGTGTGAAACCGGATATCATCCACACCAATGCTCCTAAAGCGGGGGTTTTGGGCCGTATTGCCGCGCGAATCTTTTGGCGTAAAGCCAAAGTGGTGCACACATTTCACGGGCTTGGATTTGCCAAAGAACACGGAGAACGACAGTTTAAGTTTTTCGTGTGGGTAGAAAAATTTTGTGCCAAGATGACGGACGTGCTCGTTTTTGTATCGCGCAAAAACGCAGCGGAGGCCAAACAACTGGGTATTGTGAAAAATGTTCGTACAGAACTCATCCGCGCCGGTATCAATTTCAATCCCATTTTGCCGCTCAAATTTGACCCAGCCGCCAAAAAAGGGTCGCTTAAAATTCCGGCCAATGCCAAAGTGGTGTTGGCGCTGGCCAATTTTAAACCGCTTAAAAATCCGATTCATTTTGTGTTAGCCGCTTACAAAGTACTCAGCCAAATGAAAAATGTGTACTTCATTTTTACCGGCGAAGGGCAACTTAAAAAGACGGCAGAAAACCTGGCTAAAAATTTAAGTATTGAAAAACAGGTTTTATTTCCCGGGTGGCGTAATGATCCATTGGAACTGTTAGCCATTAGCGATGTATACGCCAGCGTGTCGTTGCGTGAAGGGTTGCCAATGTCGCTTTTGGAAGCAATGGCCATGCGCATCCCGGCGGTGTGCTACAATGTGGATGGAATCAGCGAAATTATTACCAATAACAAAACCGGGTTTTTGGTGCCGCCTAATGATATCAATATGTTTGCCGAAAAATTAAAAGTGCTCTTGCGCCACGCCGCGTTGCGTTCACGTTTTGAAAGCTCGATTGACCACCGTGATTTTTCGGAATTTACCGTTTCTACCATGGTAAAAAAACAAGAGCGGCTCTACCGCAGTTTAGTGCCTCCTACCAAAAAGAACGGGGGAAAACGTCGTTTTTTCCGCCGACGTCACTTCAGAAAACACCACTCGGGAGCCGACCATGGACTACGCTAATAACGAACTGGAACAAGCCGTATTAAACATGAGCCGTAAACTCGTGCAAGAGAAGATTAAACCTTTGCGCCGTGAAATGGACGAAAAGGAAGAATTTTCTCGCGAAATGTTAGAAGCATACCGCCAAGTAGGGATGTTCGGTTTGTGGGTCGCGCCGGAATACGGTGGCATGGGTGGGGGAATTACGTGCCTTGCCATGTCGTTTGAAGAACTTTCGCGTGGGTGCGCGGGGCTTGCTCTGACGACGGGAACTTCGGCGCTTGGGGCAATTCCCATGTATTTAGCCGCTACGAAAGAACAGCGCGAACGGTGGTGCCCGGACCTGGCCAGCGGAAAAAAATTATGGGCTTTTGCGCTCACGGAAGCCGAGGCCGGCTCGGATGCTACGGCCCTCAAAACTACCGCCATTAAAGACGGGGATTATTATATCGTCAATGGTGCTAAACATTTTATTTCCTCCGGGAAAGAGGCCGATTTTTACACGGTAGCCGTCAATACCAATCCCAGCCGCGGCGCGCGCGGGATTTCGTTACTTGTGATAGAGAAAGGAACACCGGGATTTACGTTCGGTAAGAAAGAAACGAAAATGGGCATTCGCTCTAATCCGACGTATGAACTGATTTTTGAAAATGTCCGTGTGCCGAAAGAGAATTTACTTGGCAGTGAAGGCCGCGGACTTCTCTATTTGCAAGAAACGTTAGATTATTCCCGCCCCGGCGTCGCCGCGCAAGCGGTGGGAATTGCGCAGGGGGCGTTAGATGTGACGATCCCGTATTTGCGCACGCGCAAACAATTCGGACAACCGATTATTACGTTCCAGGCACTCGGGCATAAAGTAGCCGAATTGGCCGCCAAGACCGAAGCCGGGCGCGCACTTGTGTACAATCTCACACACCGGATGGATAACGAATTTTTACCGGCGGTGCGTAATGCAATTGCCAACGGTACTTCTATTCATGACGAACTGAAGAAATTAAAAGGCGCGCGTTGGACCAAATACAGCGCCGAGGCCAAATTGTTCTGTTCCAACGTCGCTATGGAAGTAGCCGATGAGTGTGTAACTTTATGCGGCGGAATTGCCTATATGCGCGATTTCCCGTTAGAGAAATACATGCGTGATGCCAAAGTGACGCAGATTTACGAAGGCACCGTGCATATCCAAAAGAACGAAATTTTGACGGCACTTATCAAAGAATATGCTACTAAAGATACTCCCGCAGTCAGTTCGCCTGCCCCTAAAACGGGCACGCTGGATGAGGTATTGCGCGACTATCATTGTAAACGCGCATCGTCGGGTAAGCAAACGGATATTTCGCAAGCCGAAGTAATTATAGCCGGCGGGCGCGGCCTGGGGAGTAAAGAAGGATTTGCGCTACTGCAAAAATTGGCCGATAGTTTGGGCGGTGAGGTAGCCGCTACGCAAGCAGCGGTAAATAACGGGTGGATGGATGCTTCGCGCCAAATCGGCGTGACGGGCAAAACCGTGAAACCCAAACTTTATATCGCGTGCGGCATTTCGGGCCAGACACACCACACGTCGGGAATTAGCGGATCGCCTGTCATTGTGGCTATCAACAAGGATCCCAACGCGCCGATCATGAAGATGGCAACTTACGCCGTGGAAGGGGATTTGTACGAAGTCATCCCCGCGCTACTGGAAAAGTTGAAATAAGTTTTACGGTTGCCACGAATTACAAATTTTCGTTCCTAAATCGGTGGAGCCGCCGCATCTGTATACGTTACTCATTTCCGGATAAATAAGGACTGACACATGCTCGTCGGCACAAAGAACGGTTTTGTTGCCTGCAGGGCTTTTCCAGACGCCACAGCGTGTGCCATCGCTATAAATAATGCCGGTGTGTTCAGAATTGGTATCATCTAGTTTCTGATAAGTGCCATTTTCCGTCGTAATATCTATATCTAGTTCACGGACATCAGTAGGCCACTCGCCGGTGGCAAGTTGATACGTTTGAGCCGCTTTGTTGAGTGCATCTGCACGTACCCGTAGTTGTACTACGCGGGCTTTTTCGACTGCCATTCTATATTGCGGTAGTGCCACCGCCGCCAGAATGCCTATAATGAGAACAACGACTAATAATTCTATTAGTGTAAATGCTTGTTTGTTTTTCATATTGTTTGCTCCTTGTTGTTTTTTGCCTGCCACTCTATTATCGTTTTTTTTTTGGTTTGTCAAGTGTTTTTTCAAATATTCTTTTACCGCGTCCAACTCCGGTTTTAAGTATTTTCCGGTGTATGATTTGGGGCACTTGGCCACGTCGGTAGGTGTGCCTTCACACA
>CACXER010000030.1 GCA_902766765.1 uncultured Elusimicrobium sp.
AACTATGCAAACAAAAACTTTCCGTAATGTTGCGTTATGTGTGGCAACGTTACTTATCACGTCCGTAGCGCTCGCGCAACAATGGCAGTTTGTCGGCACTCGCGCGATGGGTATGGGGGGAGCCGGCGTTGCTACTGCTTTCGGCCCGGACGCCCAATACTGGAACCCCGCCGGCCTTGCCCAGGAAGATGACACCAACGAAACAGGCCTTCTTATCAACGCAGGCGCGACTTTTGAAGCCACTAAAAACGTATTGGAAGGCGTACGCGATTTGACCGAAATGTCCGACCAATATAAGGCATTAAAAAATGCTATTGACACCAGTGCCACCGCCACAGCAGAAAACATCAGTACGCTGTTTAAAGGGCTCAACGATATTTCTAAGATGATCGGGAAAAATACTGGGGCACTCGTCAATGCTGACGCGGGTATCGGATTTAAGTTTAAAAACTTTGCAGTTACCGGACGCGCTTTAGGTACGGGCGCAATTACTCCGGTCGTAGATACGAAAAATATTCAATTTAACGTAGGCTCCGGTATCGCGCTGGGGCCGACGACTGCTCCTTCTTCAGCGTCCAACCAATCGGCTGCTGCTGCTTTAGCTGCTTCCATTGACGCAAACGGAGTATTCGATTCTTTAAATACCTTGCTTGGCGGTACATATGCCAATAGCACCGCTTTAGCGAATGCTATGGTCAACGCTGCCGTTGCCCAAGGGGCCAATGAAGCACAAATTTTAGATATGCTGGGCGCGGCCACTTCTAACATGGGTGGTGCAGCGGAAATCATCAACCAAGCCGCACAAGCGACCGGCTCTTACAAAGACAACGAAACGCTCGTGATGGCCGATGCGGCTACGTTCGGCGAAATGTCTCTGGGTTACGGGCAGCAAGTGATCCCCGGTTTAAAAGTGGGGGGAAACTTTAAAGTCATCAGCGGATACACCGCCGAAAGCGGCGTTATGGTGCTGACAGAAAACGAAAAAATTGAAGACATTTTAGACAAGGCCTACGATAACAAAAAGAACTCTACCAACATCGGTATTGACTTAGGTGTGATGGGTAATTTATCACAACTGTTGGATAAAGAAATTTTCTGGAACCCACAATTTGGTTTAACAGCCCGCAACTTAAACAGCCCCAAATTTGACCGCCCGGATGTACCGGCCGGTATTGAAGACGCCATTGCCCGCAACTGGCGCACCGACAAATACGAACTCAAACCGCAACTGCGCGCGGGTTTAGCCGTCAATCCTTTCAAATGGATGACCGCTGCGGCCGATATTGACGTTACCGAAAACGATACGATGATTGACTCTATTAAATCACGCCAACTGGCGCTTGGTTTAGAGTTTAACGTCATCAACGGACAACGTTTCAATATGCCTCTGCGTTTGGGTTACAATAAAAACCTGGCGGAAAGTTCCGTTTCGCCGTTCTACACAGCGGGTATCGGGTTTAATATGATGCACTTTTACATTGAACTCGCCGGAGCGATAAGCACGAAGAGCACCAAGGTTGACGGCAACGACATCCCCAACTCGGCCGCCGCCTCGCTAACGCTGGGATTCTTGTTCTAAGTCTTTGTTAGATTGTTACAAAAAGCCGCCCGCACAGGACGGCTTTTTTATTTCTATTTATAAAAGTATGAATAATACGGTTTTTGTATAATATAGGGGTAGTTGTTTTATTCCATTTTTAGGAGAAAAAAACATGTCCGTAAAAAAATGTGCTTGTTCACCGTTGCAAGAGCACCGCGCCAAATTTCAGCCCGTGCTCCCTAACATCTTAAAAAAAGGTCCGGCTTTTGTAAAACCGAAACTCGGCAAACCTACTAAATCGGTTGCTGACCAAGCCACCGTTAAAAAGATCTTCCCCAATACGTATGGTCTTCCGGCTGTTACATTTGTTAAAGGCAACAACCAAGCCGCCCTCAAAAAAGCCGTGCGCGTAGGCGTCGTGCTTTCCGGCGGACAAGCCCCGGGCGGACATAACGTCATCGGCGGTTTATTAGACGGTCTTAAAAAAGCCAACTCCAAAAATAAACTTTTCGGATTCTTAGGCGGCCCCAGCGGTATCGTAGATAACAAATGGGTAGAAATCACGCCCGCCCTTATGAAAGATTATCGCAATACGGGTGGTTTTGATTTAATCCAATCCGGCCGCACGAAAATTGAAACGGACGAACAATTAGCCGCCGCCAAAAATAATCTCATTAAAAACAAATTAGATGCACTCGTCGTGGTTGGGGGGGATGACTCCAACACCAACGCGTGCGTAATCGCCGAATACCTTAAACAACAAGGCGTAGATATCAGCGTAATCGGTGTGCCGAAAACGATTGACGGTGACCTCAAAAACGAACATATTGAAGCGTCGTTTGGATTTGATACCGCCACCAAAATTTACGCGGAACTCGTGGGCAACATTGAACGCGATATGAACTCCGCGCGCAAATACTGGCACTTCGTACGCTTGATGGGCCGCAGTGCTTCACACATTACGTTGGAAGTAGGTTTAAAAACGCACCCCAACGTGGTCTTAATCGGCGAAGAAGTGTTAGCCAAAAAAATGACGCTGGGGCAAGTGGTCAAAAACCTCGTAGATCTCATTGTTAAACGCGCCAAAGCGGGCAAGAATTACGGGATCGTGCTCGTGCCGGAAGGACTTATTGAGTTCATCCCGGAAATGAAGGAACTTATTAGCGCGCTAAACGATTCGCTGGCCGATAACGAAGCCGCACTCTCCAAACTTACTACTCCCGCCGAGAAAAAAGATTTTATCTTGGCCAAACTACCTAAGAAACTAGCGGATTTAATGCGCTCGCTACCCGACGGAATTGCCCGCCAACTCATGTTGGATCGCGACCCGCACGGCAACGTACAAGTCTCTTTAATCGAGACGGAAAAACTCTTAGTGGAAATGATCCGCAAAGAACTCGCCGCGCTCAAAAAAGCGGGTAAGTATACGGGTAAATTCGCCGCTATTACGCACTTCTTTGGTTACGAAGGTCGCTGCGGCGTACCGTCCACCTTTGACGCCACCTACACCTATGCGCTCGGCTACAACGCGGCGGTGCTGGCCCTTAACAAATGCTCGGGTTATTTATCGTCTGTGCGCAAACTGACCCGCAAAGCCCAAGATTGGGAAGTCGGCGGTGTACCGCTTACGATGATGATGAACATTGAACGGCGCAAAGGTAAAGAAAAGCCCGTTATCAAAAAAGCGCTTGTGGAACTGAAAGGCGAACCGTTTAAATACTTGGCCAAAAACCGCGCAATTTGGGCGGAACACGACATGTTCATCTTCCCCGGTCCGATTCAATTCTTCGGCCCGGCTGAAGTAACCGACGTTACCACGTACACGCTTATGTTGGAACAAGGTAAAAAGATTAAATAGACGTACTATCGTACTACTTGCAAAAGGCCGCCTACAAAAAGGCGGCCTTTTTTTAGGTCTAAATTCCCGATAAAAGTACCCAAAAGGCCCATGACATTTAGCAATAAATTTGTAATAAAATACTAGAATAGGTTTATTATATGAAAAGGATACGAACTCTTTGTTTCTTGGTACCGGCATTATTGCTGTTGGGCGGTCCTGTGTGCGCCCAGCATGTGCATCCGCGACGTGCCGCCACCCCCAAAAGGCCACACCTCTCCGGGAAAGAACGTACCTACCACTTGTATAAACGGACGCATGAAACCTGGCACAAAGCCAACGAAAAATCCCGTGAGTTTAGAATATACAGTGCGGGAATGCTGCCCAGCAAGCAAATTTCGGCAAAACTTACCATAAACCCTTATCCTAAAAACAGCCCGGCCCATTCGTTAAAAGACGCCGACCAGTGGACCTATTATCTGCTCGCAAAAAACAATTTGGAAATTCGCAAATGGCTCCCCAAAATTGATAAAACCCAACAATTTATTTCGGAATATGCTGATGCACTACTTGCCATGCAAGAGCCCGTTACGCACCCGGTCTCCCAGGACGCCCCTTGGCTAGCCAGCCAGATATCGCCCGATACCCGGTACTTATTACTTGGGGAATGGCATAATCAAGCAGATGTACAAAACTTTGAAGAAAAATTCTTACAGGAATTATATAAATCCGGCCGGGAAATTATCCTATTTACGGAATTTATCCCGGACGGCGCGTCTTGGACTGTTTCGTTAGAGCACGATGAATTGGCAGATTACTTACCGATATGGTTTACAGCCAATGCACGGCAAATACCCATTATCGGGCTGGAACCGGAATACTTTTACAAGGACAATAACAACTTCTTAATCCGGGAAGAAACGTTTTTGTTTCCACCCACCTTACAAGAAAGACAAGATGTATGGGCTTCCCCGGAAGGGATGCGTCTGCGTAACGAACATTGGCTTTCCATTTTGGAAAGATACCGCCAACAGCATCCCGATGCTTTATTTGTGATTCTGGCCGGTGCCGACCATTTATCGTATACACAACCGTATTCTTTAGGGAGTCATTTGCCGGTAGATCAAACCCAATGTATCTTGCTACCGCCGCATGCGTATCCCGGACAGGCAGAGCCATTCCTTACCCTGTTTGACGTGCTAACCGATAAACGGTTACTCCAACGAATTATCCAGTTTAAGGACCGCTCCTTGGCCCGCCAAGTAGGGTTTGACATCCAATTGAAAGTTACACCTCCGCAAGAATAGTCTGGGCCCAAAAAACGGCAAAATGGGACCAAAAGACCCATGGATTTACGGCCGTTTTGTATTACAATACAAGAGAGGGAAACTATGTTTAAAAAGTCTCTTTTATTGTTACTAGTGTGTGTTTTCTTGGGCGGTATTACCTCACAAGCCCATGGGATTCATCCGCGGCCAAAAGCCAAGGCTCGTCACAGTACAACCCACCGGGCAACTAAGAAAAAATCTGCCACCTTGCAAAAACGACAAGAAAATGCGTACGCCCATTCTACCCACATCCAACAAACGCATCCTCGTGGAACTGCTTTGGTAGATAATCACGCGTACCTTTCCCTCTCAGGCAATATAGAACACCCGCAACGGTTATATCCGCACCTCTCTAATTATTTAACCACGCCGGACCAATGGACTAACTATATGCTGGCCAGCCAAAACCGCCGCGTGGCTACCCAAACGTTGCGCGCCGAAAAACGTTGGGAAGAAATAGAACGCAATTTGTATACCATTTATCACGCGCAAAATTCTGTGTACGATTCACAAGAAAATTTTGTTCAGATCTTGGCCGGGCAAATTCCGCAAGATACGCAGTATATATTGCTCGGAGAAGGCCACGACCCGATTGTGCATAAGCAGATCAGCCGTTTTTTGTCGGAATTACGTGCCCAACAACCTGAACGGGAAATTATTTTGTTTACCGAATCGTTGCCTGAATCGATGTATCTGGAACCTGCCGGCCCTAACGCAGAAGCGCCATTTATTAAAATAAATAATCATTTGCATGAACATCAAGATGTTTTTAGTGCCGCCAGCAAAGCCAATATCACCGTTATTGGTTTGGAACCCGAATTCGTTCCGGAAAATAAATACGTTCTCTTTGCCGACATACCCTCTCATCATTCAAAACTCTTGTGGCAAACGCTGGAAGGAATGGCCATCCGCAATGAACAATGGTTGCAACATATTGAAGGGCAACGTAAAGAGCATCCGCAAGCCCTGTTTGTGATTTATGCCGGGGCAATGCATGTGGCCTATCAGCAACCCTATTCTATCGGCGATGCACTGGCGCCAGCGCCGACTTATACGGCCCTATTCCTTCCCTATCGTATCGTAAAAGAGAATCACAAAAATTTGCCGGCTATCAGCCCGTATGATGCCCAATGTCTAGAGCGCGATATCCCGCCGAACCGCTTTGTTACGTTTGAAAAACCGTATGCTATACAAGTAGGTTTTGATGCACGGATATTCTTGGAGGAACGATGAAAAAGCGCACACTATACGGCCTTTTGCTGATCGGCTTTTTACTCGTTCCCGCCCCTGCGCGCGCCCAATGGGTGGCGCCGTGGTTTCGTGGGGGAAAACCGGCTTGGCAAACCATATATCACCATGCTTTTACTCCCAAGCACATGTCCAAAACGAAATTATCCAAACCTTTAAATCGTAATAAAACGCGCTTACACGTCAAGACAAACATCCCCAATTGGATGCAATACCGCACCGCCTACACCACCACGCTAAGCAAAGGGGAAAAACAACTGTTGGCCTATTTCCCAAACAATTTACTAAGCACCTCCGGCAAACTAACTTATTTTTACGATAAAAACGCACTTTTGTTAGCCGCACAACAAGAATTGTTTACCGGTATGTCTTTTAGTGAAAAAGCGTTCAACCGCCACCAAGAAATTTTGGAAGTTACCCGTGATGAAATAGAAAATTTTGCATTTGAAGAGTTATCACAAAAGTTATATGGATGGATGTCCACACATGAAGCGAAAATCCTGTTGGATGACAATACCCAACCACTTTCGTGTATTTTAGATCGTCGTGAAGTAAAAGAATTTGCCCAACTTTCGCTAACCGAACAGCGTCAATTCGCTCGGACCAAACTCGCGCGCGCCCAAAGTACACTAAGCACCCTTTTGCAAACGCCGGACCAACACATGAGTAACGATCATTTCACGCAATACTATATTTCTAAACTGCGTGAAGTATATTTCCAAACGTTACTAACCGCCCTGGAAAATGCTAACGAGCCGTTATCTTCTATCGTCGTACGTATTCCCGTACCGTTAGAAATATCGTTTCTGCCGAATCCCGAGGAACTTTTAACCGATGCCCAACGACTGGGGAAATTGTACTTCTACTATCATCAAGATCATTTTTCTATAGAGCAAAAAGTACAATTAAAGGCCGAATTGGAACAACAAGAATACGTGAATATTACCTACGCGGTAGCCGAAGCATTTGAAATTCCGTATGACAAATTTTTAGACATTTACACGCGGGGCATTACCGCCAAAGATATATTCGGCGAAGAAAACGGAAATTTCCTTCATAATTTACCCAAACAGGAACTTCAACGCCGCATTCCCGGTACACTCGCCAAGATTGACCAAGCGCAAGCCGCCTTGCGCGAGCAAACCCCAACCTTGCAAACTTATGTAGAATATTTTAAATTAGAGTATAAGAAAAAATGGTATCAACGGCACCAATAAAGCCGTTCCAACATGCGATGCAAAAGCATTTACTAGCCCGCTTACGGAATTTGTTAGATTGCGCCTCTCAAGAAGAAATCTATTCATCTTTACGGCAATTTTTGGCACAAAGTTGGTTACGTAACACCCGACCCACGGCCCTGCCACTTCTGCCCTTTGCTTCGGTTTCTCACGGGCAAAAAACATATACCAAAGACTTCCGTGATTTACTTTCCGACGTATCGTTTGCACAAGAAGGGACGCCTAATGCGTTGACCCCCGAAATTATCAGTCTGTTAAACGAAACCACTTTTTCGGGCCATGGTGTTTTTTATACTCCGTTTGAGACGGCCAAACAACTTGCGCAAGAAACATTACTTGCCTGGTTAAAAAGGCAGAAATTTGTGCCCGAAAATACTTCCCGCCTTAAACCGGAAGCAATTATTCTTTCAAAACGCGACGCGGCCGAAGCGGCCCTAGCCAACCTGACCGTATGCGACCCGGCATGCGGCGTGGGGGGGCTTCTGATCCCGTTTTGGCTGGAATTGGCTGCCTTGCGCCAGGGCTTACACCCCACCGAAAATTATGCACGTCTACTTTCCGACATTGCCTCGCACAATCTTTATGCTGCCGATATCAACCCGCGCGCTATCCAAGATTTACGTTTGCGCCTGGCACTTACCTTGGCCGCCCATCAACAACCGCTACCCGCAACCCATTTCTTCACCTTAGACGCGTTGGACGGATCCGAAAAAACTATATGGCACACAGCTTGCCCGGAGGTATTCAAACAAGGCGGTTTTGATATTTATCTGTCCAATCCACCCTATATCGGGCAAAAAAATCATAAAGACATCTTCGCTAAATTGCGCCAAAATCCACGTTGGAAAACGGTGCTTACTCCCAAAAGTGACTTACTATATTTATTTTTTCTATTAGCATTTGAACTGGTCAAACCGTCGGGTGTGGCCGCCCTTTTAACAACTTCCTATTTTGCCCAAGCGGCCGCAGCACACACGTTACGTAAGCGGTTGCACGACGGGGCTTGTCTGTTACGCTTGGTAGATTTTGGAGAAAGCAAATTATTTCAACGCGCCAAAGGTCAGCATAATTTAATTACTATTTTTACCATGCAGCCGGATCCAGAAACTCCGTGCATCTGCGGCGAAGAAGCGCCCGTAATTTGTCCGCAAAAAGATTTATTTTTCGGCACGCAACTTTACTTAAATACACGCCCGCCCCAACCTGTTTTACAGACCGCTTTAGACAAAATGGCCGCCGCGCCTTATACCTTGCAGGACATCGCCTCCGTTTCCAACGGACTTATGACCGGGTGCGATCAAGCATTTATATTGACGGAAACGGAAAAGCAGTCGTTACGTCTTACACCTACGGAAAAACACAAACTAAAACCGTTTTTTAAAAATTCCGATATATCCGCGTATGTAGCCACCCAAACATCCCGACATTACTTGATTGATTTTTTCTATCCCAATGACCGTCGCACGGATTTTACACGTTATCCGCATTTGCGGACACATTTAGCCCAATTTAAAACGCAACTTTTAGCACGTAAGCAAAACAATAATGGGATTCATAAGCAACTGGCACAAGGGAAATACTGGTTTGGCTCTGTGCGGCGAAAAATAGATTTTGACACGGAAAAACTGGTTACACCTCATCGGGCCCGCCGCAATATCTTTGCGTATACGTCCGGTCCGTGGTATGCCAGTTCGGACGTCTATTTTATTGCTGCACCGCGCGCACCGTTTTCATTGTGGTATTTGCTGGCGTTACTCAATTCAACCCCTTACTATGTGTGGCTCTTTTACAAGGGCAAACGCAAAGGCAGTTTATTGGAACTGTACGCAGAGCCGCTCAAGCAAATCCCCATTGTGCAAGCCACCCCCGACGTACAAATCGCTTTAGAAAATTTAGCCCGGCAGATTTACACGCTCAAGCGGACAAAGCCGCCGGTGGATAGTACGCATTTACAACATCAAATAGATGAATTAGTTTTCACTTTATTTCATTTCTCCAACAAAGAAATCAAAGCCATAACCGATTTCCTCGCTCATTAAAACCCTTGCAAGGATATCCGTTTTATTGTATCCTATGGGTAGTTGGTACTTATATTATCTGGAGGGGACATGAAAACATACTTCTTAGACGTAATCTTCAATCATTATGTAGATTTCAAGGGCCGTGCTACCCGCAAGCAATTCTGGATGTTTATTTTGTGGGTTGTCATTGTTTCCATGGGATTAGGAATAATTACCGGAATCTTAGGCATACCACAAGATACAAGCATGTTGATTGGGCGGCTTTTCGGATTAGTTCTTCTGTTGCCGATATTATCCATTGCGTCAAAACGCCTACGCGATGCCGGATTAAGTCCGTGGCTTTTGCTTATGTTACTGGTAAGATTAGGGCTGATTATTCCGATACTAAACATTATATTCTTCGTGTTGTATTTAATTGTACTTATCGTACTAATCATACTGTGCTGTATGCCGTCTAAAAACTAATCTTATGGAAATAAAATACCGCCCGTTTTTACGGGCGGTATTTTTTTGTCTGTAAAACGCTTATAACTCTTTTTCCAACGCGGCAAAAAACTCCGTCGCTTTCTGCGGGAAATAATAATCTGTTATGGAATTAGTAAACGACGAAGGTTGCGGGTTTACTTCAATAATCTTTGCACCGTACTCCTTGGCAACCAGCGGCATACTGCACGCGGGCATTACTTGGCCGGCGGTGCCCACAATTATCATTACATCGCAATTTTGCGCCAGGGTGAGTGAGTTTTGATAGGCAGCCGTGGGGATTCCTTCGCCATAGAACACAAAATTCGGTTTTAATACGCCGCCACAAGAACAACAAGGCGGGTCTTGCGATAAATCAATGTCCGATAAATTATACTGTTTACCGCAATGCACACACGAGAGCGTGTAAATGGTTCCGTGAAATTCCTGCACGTTTTTACTACCGGCCTTTTGATGGAGCCCGTCAATGTTTTGCGTGATGACGCCTTTAACGTTGCCGCGTTTTTCCAGTTCGGCCACGACTTCGTGCGCTTTATTAGGCGTAGCATCGTGCATATCGTTGAAGAAAATTTTTTTCATTTCGCGCCAACTTTCCTGTGGGTGCATCGTAAAGAAACTAATTTCAATATATTTAGGGTCGTACTGGTTCCACAATCCACCCGCTCCGGTAAATGGGGCAATACCGCTTTCCACACTGATTCCCGCTCCGGTAAACACCACGCCGGAGGAGGCATTTTTGATAAGTTTTGCAGCATCTTGAAAATCGCTCATGGTTATCTCCTTTCTTGCATACTAACATTTTGGCACGTTATAAAACAAGCAATATATGAAGAAACCTCGTCGGGCAATAAAATTCCACTTGACAAACCAAAAAAAAAAACAATAATAAGGTGTTGGCGAAAAAACAATTAAAAAGACGTCATGCTGAACTTGATTCAGCATCTCACCCTGTTTCCGTTTTAAAAAGCGGTGAGATCCTGAAATAAATTCAGGATGACAATTATGATTGGGGAGCAAAAAAACATGAAAAACAAACAAGCATTTACGCTGATTGAATTATTAGTGGTTGTACTCATTATCGGCATATTGGCCGCAGTGGCCTTGCCGCAGTATCAAGTGTCGGTAGCCAAAACGCGCGCCATGCGACTCATGAGTTTGATGAGTGCTATTCAAAAAGCAGAGCAAGAATATTATTTAGCAAACGGAACGTATGCCAACGATTTTGATGCTTTGTCCATAGAAATGCCCGCCGGACATACCACTTGTGGCACATTAAATAATGGAAATTGGTATGGCGCAAATTCTCCCCAATGTCGTAGATATTCTGATTTCGCTTGTGAAATAAGAACCAATAGTGATTGGCAAACCAATGGGGCTATTTCTTGCCATATATTTTCTCCCAAGATACACCTCTCAACAACTTTTAATCAAGACTATTGGGCCTGTTGGGATAATGGATACAGTACGGGGCTGGAAGCCAAAGTATGTAAGGCCATTAGCAAGGATGCCACCCGCGCTTCAAACGGTTCGTACACATGGCACTAATTTACCAGGCCCGAAGAGAAATCTTCAGGCCTGTTGTATTTCTATAATGTCATTCCAAACTTGATTTGGAATCTCACCGCTTTCTAAAACAACAATAAGGTGGGATCCTGAATCAAGTTCAGGATGACATTATAATTTTATCTTTACAAATGTACGTGGCCGCGGCACATACAACACAGCGCACCCACCGCAAATAAAACAAGTAATGTCATTACGATTTTCTCGCCCCCACTAAATACCGGTTGCCCCGGATCTTGTTCACGTCGCGCGGATATATACACCGGAATACCGACAGCCAGGAAAATCACCGCCATAAACAGGTATTTTAACCCCGCCGCATAGACTAACCACACCGCGTACGCTGTGCCCATTACGGACGTAAACAACGCCGCCGCACGCCCTGTGGAAGAAATTTTGGCATATTCGCCGTCTTCTACCAGTTTCCACAAATACGCTGTGCTCGCCAAATACGCCGGAAGCACCATTACACCCGTGATAGAAAGCATGGTGTTCCACGCGTTGTTGGAAAAATAGACCATTAAAATTGCCAGTTGCATAATCGCGCTGGTGATCCAC
>CACXER010000031.1 GCA_902766765.1 uncultured Elusimicrobium sp.
AAGAGGTTGAAACATGAGAATTAAATTCAGCGTTCCCAGACACGCAAGAAAGAAAAAAGTATTGAAAAGAGCCAGCGGCTATTACGGGGATAAATCCCGCCGCTTGCGTATGGCTACGCAGCAGCTCGGTAAGTCCGGTGTGCATGCGTATGTTGACCGCAAAGACAAAAAAACCACCTATCGTCAAACATGGATTATGCGTATCAACGCAGCCGTGCGCGAAGAAGGGTTGTCTTACTCTAAATTCATCAGTGGCTTAGCCCAAGCGAACATCACGCTCAACCGCAAGATGCTTAGCGAAATGGCGATTAAAGACCCGGTGTCCTTCAAGAAATTGGTGGATATCGTCAAAGCCGCTAAATAGTTTAGTAAGTGTAGGCAAAAAAGGGCCCCGTGAAAACGGGGCTCTTTTTGTGATTTATGCATAAAATTTAGCGTTGGTATAATTTATAAATGCGGCAATCTCCCGACCTACAACCGCCGGTGCCATAAAATGTTCCTAAACTGGAGCAAATTTTATCAAACCGCGACCCCGGTGAATTAGGATGTGCCGTACAAAACACTCCGCCCGGCGACATCGTGTCGTGAATATAGTGAATAATATATTCATTACTTAACGTTGTATTATTGGCGCATTGTACTTCCTGCTGAGCGATTAAATTACAACGCCCCCAGTCAAAATGAGCCACATTTTCTCCCGTGGTGGTAAAACTGGTAGCGGGCAGATCTATTGGCAACTCGTCAAAATGCGTGGCGTAGAAACCGTTGGCTAAATAATAAATTTCGTTAGCATCTGCAATGGCTTTTGTAATAGCCATTAGATTGGAGTAACGGCTTTTATCTACGGCTTTTTGATATTGCGGCAGAGCCACCGCGGCCAAAATGCCGATGATGAGTACAACGACTAATAATTCAATGAGTGTAAAGCCGCTGTTATTATTCACAAGGACGTCATGCTGAACTCGTTTCAGCATCTCTACCTTGTTTCGTTTTAGAAAGCGGATGGGATCCTGAAACAAGTTCAGGATGACATTATTATTTCTGTTTTTCATGCTGTTTGCTCCTTGTTATTTTTTTGTCCGACACTCTATTATGGTTTTTTTTTTGGTTTGTCAAGGACTTTCCTTGCCCCTTGGGAGAGAGGTAGGATATTAGTTTGGTTTGTGGCAGGATTTTTGTGTTAAATTTAGCGCAAGACTAGGCGCGAACGAAGGAGTAATACTGTCGGAGCGCGCGCCGTAGCGCGGAGGTATGCGACTGAGTGAGCAACAACGTCCTGCACTAAATTTAACCAAAAAATAAACCCCCGTGTATTATTTCGGGGGTTTAGCTCATTGTCATGTTCATTGTGACCTATGTTCCTCTTTCTGCCGGGGGCTCCGCGTCCGGGTCTTCACGCAATCGGTTGGTACGCTGTACCACCACAACTGCAACCAAGGGCCATCGGGCCTTCCCTGCGTACTATGTACTTATAGTATAAGCACTTTTGATGAAAAATCAAGGGGTAATTTGAGGGTTTATTTTTTCGTCGTAAAACGGTTGGTTTTGTGACTTAGCCACGCGGAAAAAATGCGGTTGCTGAACCAAATGGGTGGCGTGGCAAGCATGGTTAGATAAATCGTGCGGCGCGGAATTTTCACCCGCTTTTGTGCGTTTAATAATTCCGGCTCTTGTGCGATTTTGTAGAGAGTGTCGGCCGCCCATAATACCGGCCAGGCCACGGCCGCGCGTTGGCCCGGTTGGGTTTTGGGCAGTAAACTAAAATATTCCTTTCCGTCTTGTAGCCGAGCGAGCCCCCAAGAGATCCATTTTTGTTTGATAGGTTCAAATTGTGCACTGTTTTTAGCGTTCAATAAATCTTGCGGGGCAAGTTTGGCCTGTTCCAATTCTTCTTGCGGAAAATAACAGCGTCCAATTTGTAAGTCCTTCGGCAAATCGCGCAAGATATTTACAATTTGTAGTGCGTCGCCTATGCGCTGGCCAAGTTCAAAAAAAGTTTCCTTATCGGTGGGAATTTGGGTAGTTTGGTAAATCAACTGACTCCAAAATTTTCCCGGTCTGCCGCCCATTAAACGGCAATAATTTTCTAATTCGTCCGCCGTTTGAAAC
Organism: uncultured Elusimicrobium sp.; assembly: GCA_902766765.1. GTDB lineage: Bacteria > Elusimicrobiota > Elusimicrobia > Elusimicrobiales > Elusimicrobiaceae > Avelusimicrobium. Next base: position 2,110 of record CACXER010000031.1, read on the forward strand.
GCAACAACGGACGCGCTTTTCTCTTGCGGGAATGTTTGCAAATCAATTTTCATCCCATCACAAACGGCACGGGCGACTTCTAAAATAAACGTTTTTTGTTCGTCTGAGATTTGGTTAAATGCGTTCAAGCACGGGCGTAAATGTTGGATTAAAATTTTCTCGTACGGGTTATCACTTCCGCCCTCAATTTCGCGGGCGAGTTGGGTAATTTCATCCGCCGGTTGGGTTTCAATAATAGACGGGAAACGTGCGATCCAGGACAAGCGGCGCTTGGCGGGCAAGATAGTGGTATCGGCAATCGTGTCGGCGTAGCGACATAATAAATACGCCACCGAAAACGCCGGGCGCATGGCCCGCGGCAAAAGTTGCACGCTCAAATATAAACTGCGCGAAGTATTTTTTAACAGCGTGTTCAAGTCCATATAATAAGGATATCAAATATGGACGCATTGAGCGTTATAATTGACAGATCTCTCCAACTCGCTAGGGATCAACAGATATGCTTTCCCGTTGAAAAATAGTATAATTTCTTCGTCCGAAATTCGGATAAATTTCACAATAAGGAGTTGTTTTATGCGTGATGTAACCCCGACGTATTCTCGTGCCGGTTGGTGGATTTTCCCACTTATCGTTTTGGGCTTTCTTGTGATCGCCGCGTTTGATTCGTATTTTACGGTTTCAGCGGGTAACGTAGCCGTTAAACTGCGGTTTGGTAAACTTATCGGTGCCTATGGCGAAGGCATTCACTACAAAATGCCGTTTGTAGATACGGTGGAAAAATTTTCCGTACGTATTAAAAAAGATTCGTTTGATACCGAAGCGTTTTCCAAAGATTTGCAGACAGTTGGTTTGACGTTAGCGGTCAACCATCGCATTTTACCCAACACGGTAGAATCTATTTACCGCAACTTGGGGCCGGAATATACCAACACCATCTTAAAGCCCATGGTAGAAGAATGGACCAAAGCCGTTATTGCTAAATACTCCGCCGATAGTCTAATCGCTAACCGTGTGGAAGTAGCCAAAGAACTCAATGAAATCCTAAAAGAGAAAATGGCGGAAAAAGAAGTCATTGTCTCCGATATTGCTATTACGAACTTTGAGTTTTCCAAACAATTCTTACGCGCGGTAGAGGAAAAACAAATCGCCGAACAAGAGGCCAAACGCGCCACGAATTTGGTGGAAAAAGTAAAGAAAGAAGCGGAACAGAAAATCTTGCAAGCCGAGGCCGAAGCCAAATCCTTACGCTTGCAACGTGAAGTCGTTTCCGATAACTTGATCAAACTGCGCCAAGTAGAGGCTCAACTGCGCGCCATTGAAAAATGGGACGGCCACATGCCGCATTATATGGGTAACAACCAAATGCCGTTTGTGATGGTCAAATAAAATTAGCGATAATTTTATTATAATGATAGGGAGCCCGCGGGCTCCCTATTTTTACAGGCGGCGCATATGAAAAAATTTTTCTTTCTTTTAGTAGTAGCGGCGATAATCAGCGGGGGATATTACGTATTGTTTTATCAAAGCCCCGATGAAAAACATTTCACTGCTGCGCTCAAAGCCGCCCGGCAAGGCAATGTAGAAGCCCAAGTGCAAACGGCCTATGCGTATGAAGAAGGAAAAGGTGTTACTGCCGACGGACAACAAGCCCTCCACTGGTTCCGGCAAGCCGCGCTTTCCGGTGATAGCGAAGCGTTATGGAAGTGCGCGGAAATTTATATTCAAGGAAAACTTGTTACTTCGGATTTGGAAGAAGCCGTTCCCTTTTTACTGCTTGCGGCTAAGCAAGGCAGCGTGCCCGCCCAGCGCGAACTGAGTCGTTTTTATGCCCAAGGGTTGGGGAGCCTGCCTAAACACGAGGGGGAAAGTTTATACTGGCAATTTATGGCGGCTAAAATGGGCGATGATACCTTGCGCCAAACCTTGCAACAAGCACAAGAAAAAAATCCGCTTCTTTACACGCAACTGAAAACTTTTTTAAATGATTTGAAAAAAGCGCAAGAGGGCGATACTGAAGCGCGCTTGCGCGTCGGGCAGGCGTATTTAAACGGTACACCTGTTTTGCAAAATCCTGAGGAAAGCGAGCGTTACTTAACACTCGTCTGGCAAGAAAATAAAGACCCGCAAGCCGGGCTGCTCCTCGCCCAGAATTACCAAAGCGGAAAGATCCTCCCGGCCGATGAGAGCAAAGCCAACGCGATATGGAATGAGTTGGTTTCCATGTCGTACGCTCCGGCGCAATACGCGCTTGGGGAAATGGCCTATCAGGCCGATCCACCCAAATATGAAGATGCCTTTGCGTGGTTTTCCAACGCGGCATCCGGCGGGTACGCTCCGGCGCAATATATGACGGGTTTTATGCTCATGCAAGGGCAAGGTACTACGTCGTCCGTGCCGTTGGCTATCACATTTTTCCGTAACGCAGCCGAACAAAATTATCTCTCCGCACAGTATGTTTTGGGTCAAATCTATTGGAAAGGCCTGGGCGTGCCCGCTGATAAACAAGCCGGACGTGCCTGGTTGGAAAAGGCCGCCGCTAACGGCTCGGAGGCCGCCCAAGCACTTCTTACAAGCGAATAGGTCCGTAGGCCTAATCGCGCTTGGGTCCAAAGACCCTTGTTTGTTCCCTCTTGGACATCTACAATAAAAGTGTAAGAACTTTAACTCGGAGGGAAAACATGAAATACACACTAAAGACGTTGTCTGCTGGTTTATTGGCCGTCGTAGCGTTTAGCGTAGCGGCCCAAGCCCAAGTCCAATCAGACGGCGGAGAAGCCGCCAATGCGTTTTTGTCGGCACAGGTAGCGCGTGAAGCCTTGCAAGCGCAAGAAAGACAACAACCGTTGTCAGTCGTCGCGGAGCCGCTGAAAAAATACCAAGCCAAATTGCTTGAAATCAAATTGCCTGAAAAGAATCCGGAAGCCATTTTGGATGCCTTGCGCGAACTAACAGAATATAATTTGGTTTTTGCCACAGGGATTCACAATTATCAGAATTCCAAATCTTCGCGGGGGAATATGGCTTATGAATTATGCAAACAAATCAAAGCGCCGTCCCCGGTGGGTTGGAACGATTACCGCGGATATCCGTTAGAGGAAATTTTTGATCGCTACGTGCCGGATAATCACGGTATTGAAGAAATCGCCACTTTGGAATATTTAGTTAAAATGTTCCCTTGGCACGACGGCACGGAATTGGATCTCGTCAAATACGCTCCGCAAAGTTTTGAAAAACCCTTTCATGAGTTGTTAGGGCAAGTAGAGAAAATGAAAACGAAAGACGCTAAAAAAATTGCGCACTTACTTGCCGGCTTAGCAACGGCTTATAATGAACTCTATGCCAAAGAACCGTTCGGAGCCATCAACTTCAAAAATGCATTGTTTGATATCCCGATACGTACCGGTTGGGATAGAACGACCACCGTTAACGGATTGTTTATCAAGTACGGTTTGATTGAGTGGAGCGAGGCGTATGAAGTCCGCAAAGTGGAAGATCTGAAAAAGATGTACGATCTTTCTAAGGCCGAAGCCGAAGAATTACACCAATATCTTTTACGCCGTAACGAAAAATAGATAAGTCTTTAGTTGTTTGATTACTGCCGCCTGATTTTTCAGGCGGCAGTTTTCATTTCAACTGATTACCTTTATAACGTACCTTTTGCATTAAATTCTGTACAAAGTTTTCGTTGAACAGAGGTTGCATTAGCGTACGCGCTGCAGCGGATCCCTCCGCTATCATCGATAGCAATGTAGTATCTCTGTCCGGCAGGGATTCGCTGTACAACCGCAATATCCGTTGCCAAACTACCGTGACATGTATACGAAAAATCCTTGGTAACCAGGCGGTCAATGTTGTTCCAGCGTTCCATGCTGGAATGAGGAATTTCAATATCCAGGGAGTCTATTTCCGTAGCGGCGGCATAAACTCCGTTGGCTAGTTTGTAGCGTTCCTGTGCCTCGGCAATTTTCCTCACCATTGTTACGGCTTCTACCATACGTGCTTTTTCTACTACTTTGCCGTACTGTGGCAACGCCACCGCGGCCAAAATACCGATAATGAGCACAACCACCAGTAGTTCAATGAGGGTAAACCCTTGTTTTGTGTGTTCCATATATTCTCCTTTTTGCAAAAGTGGTTTTTCCCAACACTATATTATTGTTTTTTTTTTTGGTTTGTCAAGTCCTTTTTTAATCTATCTTCTTGTCCTCTTAAACATTATACGAGTTGCTAGTATTTTTAGTATTTCAAAATTAGCACTCAAAAAAGGGGGTTGACAAAAATAACATAATTGCTTATAATATTAGCAGTGATTAAATGTGAGTGCTAAAATAACAAGCATTCAACATAAAGGTATCCCCTATGAGAATTTTAAAACCGGAAGTCGCCAAAGCGCGCAAAGAGAAAATTTTACGTTGGGTAGTCCAGCAATATGTGGAAACCCGGCGCCCGGTCGGTTCGCAGATGATTGCGTCCGAGGCGCTCCCCGATGTGTCCAGTGCCACCATCCGCAATATTATGGCCGAACTGGAAGAAGAAGGATATCTCTATCAGCCGCACACGTCCGGCGGGCGTATTCCTACTGATAAAGCGTATCGCTATTATGTGGATTATTTAGCCAGTGTGCAGAAAATGGCCGCCAAGGAGCGCGAACGTATTGAAGAAGCGTATGATGCCCGCGTGAGCGAAGTGGATAATATGATGGCGCAAACGTCACGCTTGCTGGCCATGTTGTCCGGCGCGGCGGGATTTGTTTACACTTCCAACGTGCAAGAACAACGCGTACAACGGCTTGATTTTATTCCGCTTGCGCCCGGGGCGGTGTTAGCCGTGTTGGTTACGGAGTCCGGTGCGGTACGGCATTGGCCGGTACGTACGGGATATGCCATTAGCCCCTCGCGCTTGCGTATTTTGAGCCGTTTTATTAACGAAGAAATCGCGGGCCGCACGCTCGCCCAAGCACGCCAAATTCTGTGGCAGCACGTACATTCGGGGCATCGGGAAATTGCCGACATGGCCGACCTTGCCACGCAAGTATTAAAAGATATGGAACGTCCGCAAACCGATAATGAACTTTATGTGGAAGGGTTTGGGCAACTGTTAGAAAATACGTCTGAAGATGATTTTGAAGATTTAAAACAAATGATGCGTTTTGTGGAAGAGCGTGAACGGTTTTCTAATTTACTAAGTGAAAAAATGACAGGGATGGAGAAGTCCAACCAAAAGTTAAATGTGAGTATCGGCAGCGAAAACGAGTTAAAGGAACTAAAAAACTTGAGTATCGTTTCTACTGCCTGTAAAGTGGGGGATAAAACCGTCGGGATGTTAGGTATTATCGGGCCGAAACATATGGAATATACGCGGGTGATGTCGCTGGTGAACTTTATCGGGAGTTTATTAGAGAGCACCTTGCAGAATTGGACGGCTTTGCCGCAACCCGGCGATGAGGAAAATTATGAGTAAACATCATCATCATAAACCGGAGGAGCAGGAAGAAGTGCTGGCGCAGGAAGAAGAAACAGCCGCGCCGGAACCTGCCGAAGAAAAACCGGATTATTACGAACAGTTTGTGCGTTTGAGTGCGGACTTTGAAAATTTCCGCAAACGCACCGAACGAGAAAAGGCCGCATTCCTTTCTTATGGGAAGAAAGAATTGGCCGAGAAGTTGCTTCCGTCGTATGAAATTTTACTCAAGCAAAGTGCCGAACTAAATAAAAATGAGACTTTAAAAAAGGCACCTAATGAGTTAAAAAATGTAATAAACGGTATGCAACTTATCGCTACGGAAATGGAAAAAGCATTTCGTAGCGAAGGTATTGAAAAGATGGACGTTTTGAATAAGCCGTACGACCCGGCCACGCAAGAAGTGCTGGGCACCGTACCGGCGGACGCAAAGCAAGACGGACTTGTCTTGCAAGAAGTACAAATGGGGTTTATGTTGGACGGCAAAGTATTGCGCCCGGCGCGTGTACTTATCGGTCAGCATAACGAAAACTAATTTTAAAGGGCGAAGATTGCGCCCCGAAATTTAACTAAAAGGAGATAATAGTATGGCTAAAATTATTGGTATTGACTTAGGAACTTCCAACACGGCTGCGGCGGTGATGGAAGGCGGCAGAGGAACCATTATTCCGTCTGCGGAAGGTAGTTCTATTGGCGGAAAAGCGTTTCCGTCTTATGTAGCGTTTACAAAAGACGGCCAACGCCTCGTGGGTGAACCGGCCCGCCGTCAGGCCATTGCGAACCCGGAAGGGACCGTTACGGCTTTTAAACGTAAAATGGGGGAAAACTTCAAATATAATTTGCGTGGGCAGGAATTTACACCGCAACAACTCTCGGCGTTTGTTTTGCAGAAAGTAAAAAAAGATGCCGAAGCATTCTTGGGTGAAAAAGTAGAAAAAGCCGTTATTACCGTGCCTGCGTATTTTAACGATAACCAACGTCAAGCCACCAAAGATGCGGGACGCATCGCGGGGTTGGAAGTGGTGCGCTTGGTCAACGAACCGACGGCGGCCGCCTTGGCGTTTGGTATTGATAAAGCCGGAAAAGAACAAAAAGTATTAGTATTTGACCTCGGCGGCGGAACGCTGGATGTAACCATTATGGAAATGGGGGCTGAAGGTACGTTTGACGTGCTTTCCACTTCCGGCGATACGCAACTGGGTGGTACCGATATGGATAATGCCGTTATTGCGTGGATGGTGGACGAATTCCGCAAGCAAACGGGTATTGATTTGTCCAAAGATAAACAAGCGGCCCAACGCTTAAAAGATGCGGCTGAAAAAGCCAAAATCGAACTTTCCACCACCATGGAAACCGACATCAACTTGCCGTTTATTTCTGCCGGAGCCGACGGCCCGAAACACTTGGAACTCAAACTGTCCCGCGCCAAACTGGAAAGTTTGGTGGACGACATTGTTAAACGTTGCGGCAAATCAGTCAATCAAGCTCTGTCTGATGCCAAATTGTCCGCCTCGCAAATTGACCGCATTATTTTGGTCGGTGGTCCGACCCGTATGCCGATCGTGCAAAAATACGTGGAAGACCTCGTCGGCAAGAAAATTGAACGCGGCATTGACCCGATGGAATGCGTGGCAATCGGTGCGGCCGTACAAGCCGGCATTTTAACGGGCGAAGTAAAAGACGTGCTCCTCTTGGACGTTACGCCGTTGTCGCTCGGTTTGGAAACACTGGGCGGTGTATGCACG
>CACXER010000032.1 GCA_902766765.1 uncultured Elusimicrobium sp.
CGCCACCTGATTTTTGTGTGCGGGCATTACGAAGGAATAGATGCGCGGATTTATCCGCAGGTGGATTTGGAAGTGTCTTTGGGCAACTTCATTTTAACAGGCGGAGAACTAGCCGCTTGCACGATGATAGACGCAATTACGCGGTTGCAAAAGGGCACCTTTAAAAAGCAAGACGTAACGACGAGTGAATCGTTTGAAGAAGGGCTGTTAGAAGCCCCCCAGTACACCCGGCCGGAAGTTTGGCGGGGGCTCAAAGTACCGGAAGTGTTACTCAACGGTAACCATAAAGAAATCGCCGCGTGGAAACACGAACAGGCACTCAAATTGACAAAAAAATTAAGGCCCGATTTACTGGTAAACGCCTCTCAGCAAGTAAATCCGCCAACCCAAAAAAAGATTCGGAGGAAGTAGTTGTATGAACATTAACGATATTAAACACAATCTCAAAACCAATGTCCCGTCTTTCAAAGCCGGCGACACGGTACGTGTCAAAGTAAAAGTAGTAGAAGGCGACACGGAACGCATCCAAGCGTTTGACGGCGTAGTTATCGCCCGCAAAGGTAGCGGCATTGGTGAAACGTTTACCGTACGCAAAATTTCGTTTGGCGTAGGCGTGGAACGCATTTTCCCGGTGCACTCTCCCCGGGTGGACAGCATTGAAGTTTTGAAAGTCGGCAAAGTACGCCGCGCGAAACTCAATTACTTGACCAAACTGTCCGGTAAAGCGGCCCGCTTGCAAGAACTTAAAAAACCCACCGATGCTAAAGAAGAAGCACCGGTAGAAGAGGCGAAATAATTATCCAAGGATAATTAACCACTCCGAATATAACCCCCGGGTAAACGCGTTACCCGGGGGTTTATTGTGGAAAGATAGTATTAGGGCAAGGCAAACAAATGTGCATTAGAAACATACTCCGCAAGCCATTGCCCACGGAATAGTTTTTGGCAATAACTTCCTCTGGTAAGCACATAGGCCCCTGCCGTCCTTTCATAGCAATATAATGTACCGGTTGTCACCGTTCCTAGACCAGCGGCATTTTGGAAAATAGCAAATCCGGCTCCTGCGTATGGACCGGAAGTCCGCACCGCTATTACCCCTTGTCTGCCTGCGGTTTGCTGAAAAGCAATTCCCCACTCCCCGTTACCGGAGCAACCACTCCAAAGATCATTACAAAGAAGTTGTGTTTTTTGTTGTTCGGATAAACCAATATCCAGAGCATCTATATCGTTGTTAGTAACGTACGTACCATTGGCTAAATAGTATGCTTCAGCCGCTTGAGCCAATGATTTAACCAATGTTATCCCTTGTGCAGATTTACTTTTTTCTACTGCCTTTTGATATTGCGGCAAGGCCACCGCCGCCAATATACCAATAATGAGAACAACCACTAATAATTCTATAAGCGTAAAACCGCCAAACTTGCCCGATATTGCGTTTTTCATAACAAACCTCTTTCTTGCTTAGATTTTAACTACCTATAAAATCTAGCAAAAAAAAAAACAAAGTCAAGCATTATTTTTTACGACGAAAAAACAAACAACAAAAATCCCGGGTGGAATGACCCGGGAAATTAAACTTTTTTCAAATCAAATTCTATTCGGATAAAATACTGGGCGGAGGAAGTTCGTCCTCCGGCGGAACTACACTTTGAGAGGAAGCGTCGCCCGATTCGTTTTCTTCTTCTTCATCTTGTAAGGGGGTAATCGTCATTTCCTCATACGTTTCATCTTGCAAAGATAAATTCATTTCCACCGGCACGCTGGTTTGTTCACGTGTTTGCGGTTTTGTCGCAGGGGCAGTAGTGGCGGTTTTGGAAGCCTCCCCCGTTGTTCCGCGCGGATTCCACCACGCAGGCACTTCGGCGCAAGCGGCTAACAAAAATAACACAACAAAAATTCCAATTTGTTTTTGCATAAGTTTATTATACTTTATCCGGCGTAATTTGTTTACCTGTTGCTTGCACACAAGCCGCTCGGTACAACGCGCCCGCCCGGTAACTACTACGTACGAGCGGCCCGCTGGCTACGCCTTTAAATCCGAGCGATAACGCTTCTTCTTCCCATTTTTTATATTCTTCCGGCAGAGGATACCGTGCCACGGGGTAATGATTTGCCGACGGGGCCAAATATTGCCCAATCGTGATTAAATCCACCCCCGCCGCACGCAAATCTTTTAATAATTGGGAAATTTGTTCTTCTGTTTCGCCAAGCCCCACCATAAAACCGGACTTAGTAAAAACCTGCGGCGCATACTTTTTACTGTTTTCCAACACCCGCAAGGACCTCGCATACTGCGCGCCCGCCCGCACCGCCGCATACAACGGCTCCACCGTTTCTATATTGTGCGCCAGCACAACCGGGTGCGCGTCCAATACGGTACGTAGCGACTGTTCGTTCCCTTGCAAATCGGAAATCAGCGGTTCTACGCACACTTGCGGCGTGCGGGCGTGAATCGCCTCAATTACCCGTGCAAAATGAGTAGCCCCACCATCCGGTAAATCATCCCGCGTAGGCATGGTAAGCACCGCATAGCGGATGTGCCACTCGTCAACGGCTTGTGCGACGCGTTCCGGCTCGTCTACATCGGGCGGCAACGGTTTTTCACGCGATACTGCGCAAAAGCGACACCCGCGCGTGCACCGATCACCGAGCACCATAAACGTAGCGTCCCCACAATTAAAACACTCCCCCCTGTTGGGGCACTTAGCCGCATGGCATACCGTATGCAGCGCGTGGCGCGAAAGCGAATCCTCTGCCGACAACGCCACCGAGGAACGGAGAGCCGCTTTGTTACGGCCAACTATTTCTTTTAACCAAGTGGGGATAGGTAGTGTCATAATTTTATTATACCAAAACCGGCCCGACGGTAATATGATAAAATAGACATTGACGGAAACAAAATATGAAAAAACTTTTTGCGTTATTCTTGCTGGGCTGCATCGCGACTGCCGCATTTTCTCAAACGGCAGAATTTACGACGGCCGCCAAATTACAACAAGCCGCCGAGTTGTATTTTTCTTACCAACCGCAAAAAGCCCTGGAGATGTATTTGCAACTTTCTAAAGAAACGAAAGACCGCGAGTCCTTTTTGAATGCGGCGTTTATCGCGATGGAACAAAATGACCCCAAACTGGCCGTAGATATTGCTAACGCCGCCTACCGTGCCCACCCGCAAGACCCCGAAATTATCCAAACCGCCGCCGAGGCACACTTGGCCGACGGACAATACGCCAGTGCGGAGATGCTCCTCTCCCAACTGCAAGAACCGCCCGGCCGCGCCGAACTTTTATATATCAATTTAGCCCGCGCGCAGATCGGCATGAACGAAAAAAAATTAGCCAAAAACAATTTGCGTTTAGCCGCGCGCGGCAAAGTACACACCGCCCTGTCCAACTATCTACTGGGACTACTCTACGAGGAAGAAAACAATTACAAAAAAGCTGCTAAACATTTCAAAATCGCGTCTGAATACGACCACCAATTTATAGAAGCCAAAATGCACTACGCCGCCGCGCTGGAAAAAACACACGATTATAACGAATCGTACCGTCAATACCGCATGATTTACGCGTTGGAAAAACATAACGATACGGTGCGTAATGCGTTGGCGCGTTTGGTGCCGAAACTGACCCGCTCCGAGAAAGAACTTACCGCCGGAAAAACCAAAAAAGACCACACGGTTGTTAAAATGATGCTGATTCCCGACGGACGAAAATATCCGCAGGAAATTAAAATCGGCCTCGGGATGCGCGCCGACGGCAAACCCTCCCCCCGCACAAGTGTACGGTTTACCGCCTCGCACGATTTTGCTGTTACCGACGATAAAGAAAAAGAAATTACACGCGGACAAGCCAAAGAATTATGGACGGTCGCATTGGAAAACGGAAAATCTTATTTGATTTCACCCTCAGGCAAAAAAACTCTTTTCGGTAAATCTATTACCGTGACTCCCGTTTCGCACACCGCCGGAGAAGGCCACACCATCATCGTCAAACAACTGATGAGCGGCGCCGGTATGACGTGGGCCAGCGTAGATGATAAAGAATATCGCGGCAAGTTGCAAATCGTGCACAACACGCGATTAAATACGTTAGTTCCTATCAACATCGTTACGGTAGATGAGTATTTGCAAGGCGTGATTTCGTCAGAAATGCCCGTCCAGTTCCCCATAGATGCGCTGCGCGCACAAGCGGTGCTGGCACGCACGTATGCGCTCAAACATATCGGCAAACATAAAGCGTACGGATACGATTTATGCGACACGCAAAACTGCCAAGTATACGGCGGTGTCAGTGCGGAAAGCGAACGCGCCAATGCGGCCGTAGAATCCACCGTGGGCGAAACCTTATCGTATAACGGAAAACCGATTGAAAGCGTGTTTTCGGCCAACTGCGGCGGCATTACACAAAGTTCCAAAGAGGCGGGCTGGAGTGAAACACCGTATTTGCACCCCGTATCCGATTACAAAGACTTTAATTTTGAAAATATACAGCCCTATCACTTTAAAAATTTATTGCAATATTATCATGACGCCTACAGCCGCTACGATAAAAACGTCAGCATGGCGGCGTTTCGGTGGGTGCGTGTGGTGGAAGAAAAGGAACTGCGCGAAGTGATTAAACGTCAGAAAAAAGACATCGGTGAGATTAAAGCCCTGATCCCTCAACGCCGCGGCAAATCCGGCTACGTAAGCCGGCTGCTCGTTAAAGGTACAAAGGGCAGCGTTACGCTCAATAAAGAGAATGTCATACGCAATAATTTAAGTTTAGGAATGCTGCGCAGCAGTTATTTTATCGTAGAACCCAATTACGAAAACCGTAAACTAAAATATTTTGTATTTTACGGTGGCGGGTGGGGCCACGGCGTAGGGTTTGACCAAACCGGAGCCGCCGGACGTGCCGACGCAGGCCAAGATTACAAAACGATTTTAAACCACTACTTCCCTAAAGCAGAATTTACAGAAGGGAATTAGTTTGAAAAGCATAAGTATACCACATCCCGTCCGTTCCATGGGATTTAGTTTTGGTAATATATTGGCATAATTCATTGGCTTGTGAATTTTCTTTAATAGCAAAGCAGGATATCCTGCTATCTGCAAGCATAAAATACAATCGCAAATTATCTACGCGTGTATCAAACAAAGCCACCCATTTCCCAACGGAACTCCATTCTGCACGCCAACCGGAGGTAGCATAAAACGTACGAGATGTACTGACCCAAGTACCCGCAAAATCTACATCCAGTTCCGTCCAATCGGTTGTGTAGGTTCCGTTGGCTAAGTAATAGCGTTCCTCGGCTTGTTTAATCGTTTGGCCTGCAGTAACTAACTGCACAAGCCGGGTCTTGGCCACCGCAAATTTATACTGCGGGAGCGCGACTGCGGCTAAAATGCCGATAATGAGGACGACAACTAATAATTCTATTAACGTAAATGCTTTTACACCTAAAAAGCCCGGCAAACAATTTTTCTTTTGCATATATATTCCTCCACAGTAATTTAACGTACGCAAATTCTAGCAAAAAAAAAAACCAAGTCAAGTATTATTTTCTCCGATGCAAAACAACAAAAAAATTACCCCGGGCAAAACCCGGGGCATTTGATTTTTAAACCAATAGATTATTATTGACCGGATAATTTGCGCATGGATTCTTCTTGAAGCGCTTGCAACTGTTGCTCCTTTTGCCGTTCGGTCAGATCCGGATTTTCCATAATATCGTTAGCGCGGCTATACATATCCCGTAGTACCGGGCGTGCCTGACGTTCAAATGCTTCGCGCTCTTGCGGCGAAACGTTAGCCAGTGCCGGATTTTGAAACATATCTTCCAGTTGTTTTTCCACTTGCATATTCACCACTTTTTCTTTGCGCTCGTTATTCATTTTTTGGTTGGCTTCCAACAACAGTTGGTTTTTCTCTTCTAAAGTAGTTTCCGGGTTCGCCATAATTCGAGAGACTTCGGTACGGTAATTTTGCACAACGGGCTCTAATTCCGCACGGCCTTGCTCCCCAAATAAATTCTGTGCTCCTTGCAAAATGGGTTCGGTACTTTCAAATACTTTTCCGTTATACTCGTCTTGCTGCTCTTTGGAATAGGACACAGCCACCGGTAGTGCCTCGCCGTTTTCTTCCAATTTCTTTTGCCCGGCTAACCAATTTTCCAGTTGCCGCTCACGCAGTTTGCGGTACGGCCCAAGCGGTTGTCCGTTTTCCAAGAGTAGTTTTTCAATGGCTTTTTGACGCTGTGCATCGTTTTCCAATTGCAATTTGAAAAATTCTTCCGCATCCAGTCCGCGCTGTTGTACTAAGTTCAGTTCATTTTGGCGGTATTTAGCCAGCACGGATGACAACTTACCGGCCATTTCATCGCCGTACGCCGTAGCCAATGCGTGTTGCATAGCGTTATCGCGCGTCTCGTGCTCGTTTTTCATTTTTTCAAGGCCGCTCTTTTCGCTGAGTTTTTGGAGTTTATCGTTATATTTTTTACTGATTTCGCGCGTTTTTTGTTGGATTTGTTCCGGCGTGAGATTCGGGTTATTTAATACGTCCATCAATTCTTTTTGGTACGCGTCCATCAGTTGCCCGGCTTGACGGGCGGCCTTATCCCCAAACGAGGCCTGCATATTTTTAACGATACCCGCTTTTTGCTGGGCAATTTGACGGGACACTTCGGCAAATTTCCCGGAGGACTGTGCAGCATCTTTCTCGGCGGCGGTGGCTTGGTGCCGGGCGAGATATTTTTCTATATTCGCGTCTTTTTTACTTTTAGGTAGCAGCGCACGCAATACGGCGGCTTGTACGCGATCCGTCAGACCGTCTAATTGTTTACTGAGCGAATCGGCCTGTTCTTTCGTGAGGGCCGCTAAATAAGGCGAAAACGGTGTTTCAGACGCTTTTTCTTTGTCCGTCATTTGCCCACCAGATAATCCTGAAAAACTTCCTTGTCCTCCGGAGGTATATGAGTTTACGCCGCGAGTTCTCCCCGTATTTCCGGTCATGCGGGAGGCGGCCTGTTCATAGAGCCCGGGTGTTTGCGTGTTTGCTGCCTGAGAAGAAGAATAGGACGTATCCCCAGTACCTTGCGCCCGGGGATGTGAGGTATAGCGATTGGGAACCGCCGTGGGCAAGCCCCCATGGTGCAAGTTCTCCGTCAGGGCTTTTTCACGGGAGACGTCAGAGCCCGCCGGGGAAGTATTCCCTAAGTACTGTCCCCCCAACATTTCTTCGTCTTTTAATTGTTCCAACAAGGCATTTTTAACGGGTGCGGACGACTGCGCCAGACGGGCGAACTTTTTTTCGTCGGGTCTAAATGTAAAAAGCACCACTGCCGCCAAAGCAAGCACGGCACAAACGGCTAAAATCAATGGGATAGAGGATCTATTTTGACTCATAAATTTATTATACCACGTACGAAAAGAAAAAGCCCCGCCGGTTTTAGCGGGGCTTTCTGATTATCTACCTGTAATAGCGATGCCGAGTTCTTCTAACTGCTTATCGTCCACCTTATTGGGCGACTCGGTCAGCGGGCAGGACGCTTGCGCTGTTTTGGGGAAAGCAATCACTTCGCGGATAGAATCTTCCCCGGCGAGTAGCGCCGTAATGCGGTCTAATCCCAGGCCGATACCACCGTGTGGCGGCGCCCCGGCTTCCAGCGCGTTTAAGAGCATACCAAAGCGGATAGCTGCGTCTTCTTTGGAGTGTTTCATCAGCGCCAAAATACGTTCTTGCACGTCGCGGCGGCAGTTACGCACCGAACCGGAGGCCAGTTCGTTTCCGTTGAGTACCAAATCAAATTGATACGAGCGCACCGAACCCGGATCTTTTTCCAAATTCGGTAAATCTTCTTCCACGGCTGCCGTAAACGGGTTGTGGGCGGCATCCCAACGATCTTCTTCCGGGATGTATTCCAATAACGGGAAGTTGGTAATCCACGCAAACGCCCAGTCGGTTGTTTGCGGAAGTTCTTTGACCAGTTCCTTGCGTAGCGCGCCCATAAAACTTTGGCAGGTACGTTTATTCACGTCACTGCCTACTAGGATTAAATCGCCGTCGTGCGCGTCCACCGATTTGGCAAGCGCTTTCAATTCTTCCGGCGTGAAAAATTTAGCGGCAGGCCCTTCGTAGGCGTCTCCTTTTACTTTAAGCCACACGAGCCCCTTGGCGCCGTTTTTCTTGGCCAATTCGGTCAGTTTGTCCAAATGACCGCGCGAATAGGCGGCTCCTTTTTCGCCTTTGAGTGCGTAAATGGCCCCTTTGGAGGCAAGCACATCTTGGAATACTTTAAATCCGGTATTTGCAAAAATTTCCGTCGCGTTGACCAGTTGCAACGCATAACGCAAATCGGGCTTATCCGAGCCGTATTTATCCATGGCTTCATCAAACGGAATTTTGACAAACGGCGTTTGTAATTCCTTGCCCGCCGTTTTGAAAATTTCTTTCATGAGCCCTTCCACAATTTCGTGAATATCGTTGATCGTGACAAACGACATTTCCATATCAATCTGCGTGTGTTCGGGTTGGCGGTCGGCGCGTAAGTCCTCATCGCGGAAACACCGCGCTAATTGGAAATAGCGGTCAATGCCGCTGGCCATAAGCGTTTGTTTGAACATTTGCGGGCTTTGCGGCAACGCGTAAAATTCCCCATGGTGTACACGCGACGGCACGAGGTAATCTCGCGCGCCTTCGGGGGTGGAGCGGGTTAAAATTGGGGTTTCCACTTCCAAAAATCCTTGTCCGTCCAAATAACGCCGGGCGGCTTGCGCAATGCGGTGGCGCAAGAGTAAATTTGCATACATCTTCGGATTGCGCAAATCCAGGTAGCGGTATTTTAAGCGAATTTCTTCGACTACGCCGCGGGAATTATCCACATCAAACGGCAAGGGAATACACGTATTTAATACTTTTAAATCTTCTACTAAAATTTCAATTTCGCCCGTTTTCATATTCGGGTTGACGGCACCCTCAATGCGGCGTTTGACCGTGCCGGTTACTTCGATGACATACTCGTTACGAAGTCCGTAGGCTGTATCAAAGAAGGGGCTATTCGGCTCCACCACTACTTGGCAAACACCGCTACGGTCGCGCACGTCAATAAAAAGTACGCCGCCGTGGTTGCGGTAACTGTTTACCCACCCGCATAAAGTTTGTTTAGTACCTAATAATTGTGCGGTAATATCGCCGCAGTAATTCGTTCGTTTCATACTAATTTTTTAACCTCGTTTGGTAAAGCGTCAAAGGAAATTTTTTGTTGATCTCCCGTCTGTAAATCTTTCAAAGTTACTTCGCGGGCAGCCAGTTCGTCCGAACCGATAATTACCGCGTACGACGCACCGCACCGGTCGGCTTGCTTCATTTGGCCTTTGATATTTTTATCAAACAGCCCGCCTTCCGTTTTAATGCCCGCGGCGCGCAGCGTTTGCATCAAATTAAACGCAGCCTCATTGCACGTTTTATCCATGGACACAAAATACACGCTTTTGGGTTTGGTAATTTCCACATCGCCGCGCGACAAAATCACACGTTCGGCTCCCATGGCCCACCCGATAGCCGGAGTGGCCGGGCCGCCCATATTTTTCACAAGCGTATCGTAGCGGCCGCCGGCGGCAATTGCGTTTTGCGAGCCGTCGCCCGCTTGAAACTCAAACACAGTGCGAGAATAATAATCAAGCCCGCGCACGAGCATCGGGTCCACCACGAAATTGATTTTGTCTTTTAACAAGCGTTGTACTTCTTCAAAATGTGCGGCACATTCCGGGCACAGCTGCATCGTCGGAACGCGACCTTTGAAACGAGGCCCGTCAATTTTGCAATCCAATACACGTAAGGGATTTTTCTCTAAACGCGTCTGGCAATTTTCGCACAGCGTATCTTTTTCTTTGGAGAGAAATTCAATAAGTGCCTGACGATAAACCGGGCGGCATTTATCGCAACCCAAACTGTTGATCTTAACGGTGTAATTTTTCGCGCCAAACTTGGCCACGATATCTTTTAGCATTAAAATTACTTCGGCATCGGCCGCCGGAGCAGAATTGCCGATATATTCGGCGCCGATTTGTTCAAACTCGCGGTAGCGGCCCGCTTGGGGACGTTCGGCACGGAACATATTGCCGATATAGTAAAACTTTTGGACGGGGGCTTGTTGAACGAAATTATTTTCCAAATACGCACGCACCACACCGGGCGTTCCCTCGGGGCGGATAGCCAGTTGGCGATGTCCGGCGTCTTCAAAGGCATACATTTCTTTTTGGACGATGTCCGTGGTTTCCCCGGTGGATTTAATGAAAAGTTCTTTTTGTTCCACCGTCGGTAAGCGCAGTTCGCTAAACCCGTAAAGCGAAAACACTTCGCGGGCGCAGTTTTCTAATTGGGTAAAATTTTTGGATTGGGGTTCAAAAATGTCCCGAAACCCTCTAACAAGTTTTGCCATATAAGATATTTTAGCATTTTATACGCGCGTACGGGACGAAGAACCGCACCGAGGAGGCAAAAGCACGAGCCAGAGCCCCCCACATTTACCCATCAAAAACAAAAATGCCCGTAAAAGCAACTTCGCTTTTACGGGCATACCATAAAAACTATTTCAACTAAAAACGCAAGGATAGCGAGGCCTCCGCGCCTAGCCCATAGTGTGCATAGTTGGCGGCTAAACTTAAATCCATATACGACGGCAATTTAAAGTTAAATCCCGCAGTAGCACGGGCCGTAGCCGCATATTCGCGTTCGCCGCGCACATCAGCGGCCGTTACGCCGTTGCCCACCGTTACCGTGGTGTAATCTACCCCGCCGCCCACGTACGGCACAAAGTATTTGAACTTCATAGACAACACCAAACTGGCGTTATAATGTGTAGCGGAAAAATCTTGCGCGCTCGCGCTATGCGCCGCCAGCACCACCATCGGCTGGAAAGCACCTGTTGTTTCACTGGGGCGGGTAATTCCCCAGCGAAGTCCGCCGCCGGCAATCGTTAAACCTTGGTAACTGCTGGCACGGATAAAACCATCAATACGGAAAGGCATGCCGATATCGGCTTGCAACCAGGGACTAACGACACTGCCCACTTCGTGGCGATCGCCCAAAGCGGTATGATTGCGCTCGGTCTCCGTCGTACCTTGTCCTTTACTCATTTTAAAAAGCATCCCGGCGCGCGGCCCGATTTGGAAACCACCCCATCCCAAGATGCGCCCCGTTGTATACGTACCGGCACCGATAATTCCCCCCAAGTCTTTGGTAAACGCACGCACGTTGTTAGCGGTTACGTTCGCTCCGAAATCGTCCCACTGGCGGGCAAATCCGATGTTTGAAGCACATACACAAAACAAAAACAGTACTACTAATTTTTTCATTTTTTATCTCCTTGAGTCATTTGATTAAAACGGTCAGCGAAAACCAATTCATCGCCGGGGTGCACCGCGCCGTTAAGCGTGCCGCCGGGTAATTCTAACGTATAATACCCACCACGCACAAAACGGCCAAAACGCCACGGTTTCATATTTTCTTTAACGTACAACACACGGCCCGATTTATCACAGAACACGGCATCTATTGCAAAACGCATAAAGCACGTGTGAATCTGCGGGCACGGTGAGAGCAACAAGGCCTTTCCCTTCGGCAACGACGCACGCATCATAAGTCCCCACAGCCGCGTGAAAAAGGTATCGGCCGTTTCTACTTCGTGTGCAATCACTTGTCCGCCCGGGCGGTGCATACATTGCATATTATTTCTCTTGTTCAAGGCGCTCTTGCAGTGCCGTTTGCACGCGCGCAAGCCAGTTTGTATCGGAAACCGCTAACACGTCGGGCGCAATAAAACTAAATTTGTTTTCGTTCTTGAAAATCAAAAACGTTAGTAGCCATTTCTTATCCACGGCTACTTCACTAATCCACATACCGGGGCGCGACTTGGCCGCACGTAGGTGGACGATTTCTATTTTCCCCTCCGCTTCTTGTTGTTTACAAGGGGAAGTACATCTTTTTAACAACTGATAAGTATCTTTATCCAACACCCGTACATTGACATATTTACCGCGGGTAGTTGGCATAACGGGGCGGCCTTTTTCCAGCGTAATGCCGCGCACCGTAAACAACGTTCCGTACTGCAAATCCAGGGCGCGCAACCCGAGAGTGCAACCTAAGAAAAGGAACAAACAGGTTGCGCGCTTCAAATTCATCTTACGCGGCTACACGTTCCACGTAGTTGCCCGTGCGGGTATCTACGAGTACTGTATCGCCTTCGTTGATAAAGAGCGGTACTTTAATAACGGCCCCGGTTTCCAACGTGGCTTCTTTGGTGGTATTGGCCACCGTATCGCCTTTCACACCGGGAACGGTGGAGGCAATTTTAAGCGGTACTTTAATGGGGAGTTCCACATTAAAGAGTTTATCGTTAATATAGATACCGGTGGCATCCATATTATCTTTTAAGTATTTGCTCAAATCACCCAGTTTAGTAACGGGCACTTCCACTTGGTCGTACGTTTCGGCATTCATAAAAGTAGCCATGTCGCCGGAAGTATACAAATAAGTAAACGGACGTTTTTCCACTTCTACTTCTTTGAATTTATCTTCGGGACGATACGACGTTTCAATCACAGAACCCGTGTTGATGTTGCGCAATTTCACGCGCACCACGGCGCGGGCTTGGCTTTTGCGGTGGTGTTGGAATTCAATAATTTCCACCAATTGGCCGTTCTCATCTTCAAAGATAAGACCTTCTCTAAATTCGGTCGTGCTTAGCATAATTACTCCTTTTGCGGATCCGGCCCGAGGGGCTGGCCCGAAATTATTTTTGTGTCAATTTTTTGGAGCCGGTTTTCGTAACCAGGAAACTGTCTTCCAGACGAATCCCCCATTTTCCGGCAAAGTAGATACCGGGCTCTACCGTAACGACGGCATTTTCCGGGATAACAGCCGCCGAACCGGAACGTAAAATCGGCGCATCGTGAACCACGAGCCCGATTCCGTGCCCGGTAGTATGGAAAAATTCTTTTCCATATCCGGCATCTTCAATCACATCGCGCGCGGCTTTATCCACCGCCCCGGCACTGACTCCCGCACGCAAGGTTTTTATTCCGGCGCGACGGGCCTTATCTACTATATTCCAAATCTTTTGGTACGCCTCCGGAGCCGCGGCTCCGTGCCACCAACTGCGGGTCATATCCGACGTATAACCCTCATAAAAACAACCAAAATCCATGAGCACCGCTTCGTTATTTTTCAGTTTACGCGTTTTGGAAGGCATGTGGTGTGCGTCGGCGGTGTTCGCCCCAAAACAGACGATGTTAAACGGTACACTATCCGCACCGCGTTTAGTCATTGCAACCGCCATTAAAATCCGCACGTCTTCTTCTGTCATGCCCGTTTTGATTTGCGGTTGCACTTCGGTAAAAGATTCCCACGCAATTTTGCACGCTTTGCGCAGTTTAGCTACTTCGTCAGCGTCCTTGCTTTTACGCATTTCGCCAACCAGACCTTCTGCCCGAACAAATTTGGCTTTTGTTAGCGCTTCCCCCGTTTGAAAATCTACTTGCCCCGGGTCAAAAGCCACGCGGCGAAGCCCCAATTTTTTCACTTTGGCCAATGCTCCGGCCAACATGGTACCAAACGGTACATCTTCAGTCTTTAAGAACGAACGAGCGGGCGCCATTTTACTGACGATGAGTTTTTTGGTAATACAATACGCCTGTTTAGGAGTAATCAAAAACACGGCCTCGCCGGCGGCCAATTCTATGCCGGTCAAATACCGTTGCTCCACCACAGACACCGTCAAATAACCGTCCAACCCCGCGTCCTTAAGAACACGGCGTAACAAACACATACGTTGGGCGGATAGATTTTGTTTTGTCATATTACTTTTTCGTGTAAACTTGCGGACCTTTTTTCGTAGCCACCACGGTGTCTTCCAGCCGCACACCGAACTTACCCGGTAAATAAATTCCCGGTTCTACGGAAAAGATATTTCCTTCCACCAACACCCGTTTAGAGTCGGGGCTGTTATATGGTTCTTCGTGGTTTTCAATCCCGATACCGTGCCCGGTGCGGTGCGTGAAATACTTACCGTAACCGGACGCTTCAATGACGCCGCGTGCGGCTGCGTCCACATCTTTGGTACGCGTGCCGATTTTAGCTGCCTTGATACCGGTATTGCGGGCTTTGTCTACGATTTTCCAAATCTTAGTATACTCGGCCGGTTCGTGTTTGCCATGCCACCAACAACGCGAAATATCCGAAGTATATCCTTTATATATACAACCGAAATCCAATAAAATGGCATCTTCTTTTTGTAATTTACGCGTGCTGGTTTTGTAATGCGGGTTGGCAGCCCCTTCCCCAAACGCCACAATCGTTTGGAACGGCGTACCCGTCGCCCCTTGCATACGCATAAAACTTTCCAACATAGCCGCCACTTCACACTCCATCATGCCGGTTTTAACACGTGTTTTAACATACTCATAGGCGCGATAAGCAATGCGGCAGGCTTCGCGCGTGCGTTTGAGTTCTTCGGCATCTTTGACTTCGCGCAGTTGCGAAATTAGACAAGGTAATTCCACGCAGCCGGCTTCGCGCATTTTTTTGCCGGATAAATAATTTTCTTTGGTTGCGTCAAAACCCACATGGGAAAGTTTCTTCTTGCGGACAAACTCCAACGCGGCCTCTAACTGGCCGTTATCGTGTGAATAGATTTCCACTTCCGGCGCATATTTGCCAAACGGCTGCAAATAAAGCCCCCGTGTAAAACACGCAACTCCTTTGGGATAAATAACAAAAACGGCCTCTTCCGGGTAAAAGAAAAAACCCGTCAAATAAAATTGATCAATGTTATGGGTAAGCACCATCGCGGACACATGATGTTTGCGTAGTAAATTACGCACCGCATCATAACGGGCTTGTCTGATTTGTTGTAATGACATGTTCATTTTCCTGTTTTTATAAATTACTCCTTATATATGATAACACTTTTTTCCCTTGGCCGACAATTAAATTTCCGATTCCCCGGTAGAATTTACTATAATAATTAAAGTATGCTACGCAAGTTGTGGTTATCTTTATTGGTATTGGCCGCAGCAGCCACCTCGTATGGGTGGGCCGCTACGTTTACCGCCAAAGACGGCGCATTTACATTAGATATGCCCGCCGGATGGAAACAATCGGCCAAGGTATCCCCGAACAATGTACTAACGCTGGAAAAGGGGTCTTCCCGCATTGAAATTAAAACGGTTGACTGCCCCAACGAAACCTGTTTGGAAACCAAAATCAATAGTGACCTGGCCGACATCAAACGCAAAAAGATGAAAATTGTAGGCAATGCCTACACCGGTGAAGATATTAAGCGTATTGAATTTTCCACCGGGGAACCGTTTCTCTATATCAATTTCTATATTCCCAATAAAAGCGATTTTGCCGCCGGCTATTTTTTAATCGGTTCACAAGCGTATTCCATTTTAGCCAAAGATTTAACATACGCTCAAACGGATTTGATTTTCTCGTTTATTTCTCCGCGCACGGTAGAAAAAGTCCCCGCGGAAGAAACCCAAACCTTGGAAATGGATTTACAAGATCCGCGCGCGTATGACATTTCCGCCACACCCGAAATTGTCGAAGAAACGGTTTCTGCTCCGACGGAAAATCCGACCACTCAACCCACGCCGCGCCTCACCCGCGTAGCACTTACCCGTTATGCATCCGCCGCCAAAAAGAAACTTATTTCCGCACATATCAACACCCTTATCTCCCAACGGATGCCACCCTATATTCGCCAATGGGGCCGCGGATTTGATGCACTCATTCTTATAGGGTTTGCTTACGTAAGTCTACTGTTTTTGGCTTGGTTGGTTCGATTATGCGTGCGCCCCAAATCCGTCGTTTTAGCCGCCAATCCTAACTCCCGTTATCCGATTCACTTCAAACGATTGTACGGTACGCCTTCACTGATTTTCCGCGCAAAAGACAATCAAGGAAATATTTTGATTTCACTTTCCAGCCGGTGGGATAGCGTATTTTTATTCGCCGGGATTTTACTTATTATCCTAACGTGTATCTTACTGGCCGTTACCGGAATTTGCGAACGCGGCCAGCTCTTGCCGTTATCGGCTTTTATTTACGATACCATTTATTCATTGTGTTCCTTACTTATTCCGTTGGGGCTAGTTATTTTCTTCTGCGGGATAGTATGGTCGCAACTGGTATTGCGGGAAATCAGTTTATTTGACCGCAAAGGTAAAAAAGCCGCCATTGTATTGCAAAAAGGCTTTGGCCTAACGACAGAAAAATATGAAATTTATTTCGCGCGTTCCAAAGACGTATTAGTCGCCGTGCGTAAACGCTTTGCGTTGCGGCGGCAGTGGAAATTAGTAAGCGTAGAGGGAAACGTACTAGCCGAAATCAAGGAAACGTCCCTCTGGCGTGCGCTGGCGCGCAAAGCATGTGGGCATCTTTGGGGCTTTTTGCGGGCGGACTATACGATTGCCGGACAAATGGAAAGCACCGGAACCATTACCAACGCACACCGTGCTTTTAATCACTTTACGTGCGAGTTAGATAAACCACAAGCCATCAACGCGCGTGACTTACTCGTACTATCTTTGCTTATCAACATCCGCGACAAAGATAAATGGTACCCGTGGTTTAACTGATCCCGGTGCTATTTCCCACACATTATTTCTTGTATTGAGGCGTTGCCTGGTGGGACGTCCGAGCCGGACGCTGTTGCACTAGGTTATGCCGTCCCCCCTGTCCCGGTCTTGCTTGAACATTTCCCGGACGCGGAGTGGGTTTTAGCGGAGTGGGTCTTATATGCCCCCGTTCATGCGGACGAACCGGCACCAACGCAGGTCTCGGATGCGGCCTCAGCGGTACTACGTGGTGCCGCCGCGGGGGCGGATTATAAGCCACCACGTGTACCGGAGCCGGCAGCGGCGCAATAACCGCAGGAGCGGGCGAAACCGCATATACCATAGGTTCGTCAATAGCCGGGCCTACCGTAGCCACACAACCGCCTAACGCGGTGCAAGAAGCCAACATCATGAGTAGTTGTTTCATACTTACCTCCTTTACTGCCTTCCCCTATCAAACCCGCCAAATAAAAACTTTATTGCACCCCAAGCGCTTTTTTGGGCGGTCTATTTTATATAATATAAGTAGATATGAACTTACGAGAATTTACACAAAAAACACGTAATTTTATCAAACTGTCTTTACACAAATACTCGGTGTTTTTGTTGCACCTAACCCCGCACCAAAACATCGCGCAAACGGTATTGACCTATACATTTATCGGAATGGTCCTCTTGTCATTGCCGTTCATGACAGACACCCACGTGTCGTTTTTGGACAACCTATTCACAGCGGCCGCCGCCGTATCTACAGCCGGATTACAGACGGTCAACTTTGCCGACTCTTATACGTTTTTAGGAAAATTAGTAGTGCTGATTCTTATTCAAATCGGCGGACTCGGGTACATGACGTTTTCATCCTTTGTATACTTATCTTTTTCCCAACGTCACCGTTTACGTCACCATCAACAAGAATCGTTATCGGCTGAAATTTCTATTCCCAAAACGTTGGACATTTCCTCCTTTTTACACTCGGCCTTTGTGTTTACCGTTATTGCCGAAAGTTTAGGCGCAGTGTTTTTGTTTAACTATTTTCGTCACCACGACTATTCCATTTTACAAGCCCTCTGGTACAGTATTTTTCATAGCGTGTCCGCCTTTTGTACGGCGGGCTATGCATTATGGAATAATGGACTGGAAAACTTTGTGGATAGCAAAACAATCAATATTGTTATTTCGTGTTTGATGTTGTTGGGTTCTATGGGGTTTATCGTCGTGACGGATGTGTTTAATTTTATTCGCCGCAAAACCACATCCATTTCTCTGACAACCAAAATGATTGTGTTTGCCACACTCATCATTTTGGCTTTCGGCACCCTGATTTTATTTGTTACTACGCCGGGGCTTACCATTTGGGAAGCCGCTTTCCTTTCCATTTCAACTATGACCACCGCGGGGTACCATACCGTAAATATCGGTCTATTGTCTTCGTGCTCGCTCTTGGTGTTGATTATGCTGATGAGTATCGGCGGGGCTCCCTCCGGGACGGCGGGCGGTATGAAAATGACTGCGTTTTTTAGTGTAATTTCTATTATGTACACGCGCCTGCAACTGCGCACCCGCGTACAAGTACTCGGACGGCGCATTCCGCTCATGCGCTTATATGCGGCCACCTCCACCTTTTTACTTTACACGATGTTTCTGCTTACCAGTATTTTCTTACTCACGTGGACCGAAGATTTGCCCTTTTTAAACATTGTGTTTGAATCGGCCGCGGCTTTGAGTACAAGCGGACTATCTACCGGAATTACACCGAATCTGTCCATATTAGGAAAATTCATTATTATCGGCACCATGATTATCGGTCGTATCGGCGTGCTGACATTCGGGGTAGCGTTACTAAGCCACGAAGAAGATGAAGACGAGACCCCTGCCGTTAAACCGACGGAAGATTTGGCCATTTAATATGAAATTTTATTTGATTAGTTTAGGTTGTCCCAAGAATTTGACCAACAGCGAAGAATTTTCCGCACGCCTCTTGGCCCACGGCCACAAGTTGGTTTTCTCACCGGAAAAAGCCGACGAAATTATTATAAATACCTGTGGGTTTATTGCCTCTGCCGTAAAAGAAGCCAAAAGCGAAATTCGCTACGCGCTGGAACTCAAAAAACAGGGTGTCGTCAAAAAAGTCGCCGTAACCGGGTGTTTGGTAGAACGTTTTAAAGAGCAAGTGGCCAAAGAGTTCCCAGAAATAGATACGCTTTTTTCTATCGGCGCGCAAGAAAAAATAGAAGACACCCTTCAAGCACGCGGTACGCTGTTGGATCCGCTCCCCTCCTCGCTTTATTTGCCAAAGTATAAGATGAGTTTAACCGCCCCACATACGGCGTATTTAAAAATTGCCGACGGGTGCAACAACCGCTGCGCCTATTGCACGATCCCGTTTATCCGCGGTAATTACCGCTCTAAACCCATGGAAGACATCGTGCGCGAAGCGCGGCTGATGACGCAAAACGGTGTTAAAGAAATTTCACTTATTGCGCAAGATACCACGTCGTACGGTATGGATTTATACGGCAAGGTACAGTTTTTACCCTTGCTTGAAAAATTACTCAAAATCCGCGGGCTGGGGCGGCTACGCATTATGTATGCTTACCCCCACCGCATGACGCGCGAAATTGCCCGGCTCATGGCAAGCACGGATAAGATCTTCCACTACGTGGATATCCCGCTTCAACACATTGCCGACCCGGTATTAAAACGCATGAACCGCCATTGTGACGGCGCACAAATCCGCCGGACGTTGGATATGCTTAAAAAAGAAGTACCGGATATTTCGCTACGGACGAATTTTATTGTAGGTTTCCCCGGCGAAACAAAAAAAGATTTTAATGAACTAAAAAAATTCGTAAGCGAATATGAATTTGACAACATGGGTGTGTTTGAGTATTTCCGCGAAAAAGGAACGGCGGCCTATGACATGAAACAAATTCCCGCCAAGATAAAGCACGAACGTGCGCGCGAACTGGAAGAAGTGCAAAGTCGTGTGATTGACCGCATCAACCGACGTTTAATCGGTACTACATTGGAAGCGATTGCCGACGGGGAAGATTTCGGACGCACCTACAAAGACGCACCGGACATTGATGGCAAAGTGACCTTTACACATTCCGTAAAACCCGGCACTATTTTCAAAGCCCGCGTCGTAGCCGCACAAGGGTACGAACGGGAAGTGGAACCTATCAAATAAAATTTATCAAAAACGATAACTCCTACACGGTCCAAATCCCGTACAAGTACCGGACGCATAAAAAGATGCTCCCATTTGTTCGCAT
The DNA here is from genome assembly GCA_902766765.1 of uncultured Elusimicrobium sp. Lineage (GTDB taxonomy): Bacteria > Elusimicrobiota > Elusimicrobia > Elusimicrobiales > Elusimicrobiaceae > Avelusimicrobium. Next base: position 19,879 of record CACXER010000032.1, read on the forward strand.
AGTTTGCTATATTTGCTACTTGCATCGTTAGTTAAATCCCAACAAGCACGTCCCCAATCCGCATAAGGGGCGTTCTCCAAATATTGCACATAACCACTTTGAAGCGAAGTAATGTTTGCACACCCAACACGTCCATTTGAAAACACATCCAACACACATCTTCCCCACGAATAAGTACACGTAGTTTTATCTTCGGATAATGTACAGCCAGACGGTTCTACTGCCAAGGCCTCAAAATCGTTCGTGTACTCTCCGTTTGCCAAATAGTACACTCGTTCTGCCTCCGCCAACGATTTAGTGAGGTTCATCATCGTACTATACCGGCTTTTCATAACGGAATTCTCATACTGCGGCAACGCCACTGAGGCCAATATACCGATGATTAAAACGACCACCAATAATTCTATAAGTGTAAAACCACCCAAATTACCTGACATTGTGTTTTTCATAATAATTCTATTTTTTTACTTTTTCAGATTAGCGAAGTTCGGATACAATACATTCATAAAGGTATCCATTTCTTTCTTCCCGCCGCGGATTTTCAAATTGATGGACAACACATATACATCTTTCTTCAAAATATCGCGCCAATTATTGGGGAATTTTACAAAGTCTTTGAATGTTGTTATGAGCGGCAAGTTCCCGCGGGTTTGTTCAAAGGAGCGCAAATGTTCCTCGGTGTAATGTTGGTGGTCGGGGAAGCGCCATTTTTGTTTTAAAGTAAGACCCAACCCTTTGAGGGTATTTTCAAAAGTTTCCGGGCTACCCAGCGCACTAAAACATACCACCGGCCCTTTTATCTCACTCAGCGGCACCTGGCGCGCTTGGCAAATGTCCATGTAATACTCCGGCTCGTGAACACTTTCCAATATCGGGATAGTATCATTTTGCTCGCGCACGTCGTCTTTAATGCTTTCCAATTCCCGTTCGCTCACCTGTTCACAATGCGTCAGCACCACCAGCGCCGCCCGTTTGAGAGCCGTCATCGGTTCGCGCAAAATACCGTAGGGAAGTAATTGTTTGTTATCAAAGGGATTTTTAGCGTCTATCAAAATAATATTTGCATCACGGTTTAATTGATGATGTTGGAATCCATCATCTAATAAAATAAGTTGGCTTTTAAACCGGCGTAACGCTTCCGTAGCACCGTCGGCACGGTTGGGCGAAATGACCACCGGCACTTTATACTGGCTCAGCACCCGGCTCATCATAAACGGCTCATCGCCGGCACTGCGCCAATCGGCATCCGGGTTATCAAACAGCACCACCGGTTTATCGGCTTTTTCGCGCCGTTTATATCCGCGCGATACAATGGCCACCCGCACTCCGGCTTTGGCCAATTCGGTAGCAGCCAACAAAACCGTCGTCGTCTTACCGGTTCCTCCGGCGGTAATATTTCCGATACACACCACACGCGCGTTGATACTTCTTACGGCCTTCCAACCGTTAGCATACGCACTTTGATTGAGCCATACGCCGGCACCGTATATTTTAGAAGCCGTCCACAAAAAAGCACGTCCGATGGGGTTTTGAATCAATTTTTTTCTTACTTTATCTAAATCCATGGGATAATTCCTCATAATAAATTCAACATCTTTTCTATATTTTACCATTTCCGGCCCGTTTGCAAAATAGCCAGTTTCGCCGCCTAAAATTGCTATAATAATTTTATGGCTAGTGACCGTTTTGAAAAAAATCCCATCCATTTTTTACAATACCTTGCACTCAAAGGCGTATGTATCTGCGTACGTCTATTGCCTTACCGTTGGGCCATAAACGTCTGTCAGGCCCTCATGACTCCGGTACGGTGGGTCATGCACAAACGCTTTGCCCGGATGCAACAGGATATCGCACGGGCCTTTCCGGAAAAATCCCCCCAAGAAGTTCGCCAAATTGCCGCCGACTCGTGGCGTAATATGGGTACGATTATGGCTGAATTTATCCAACTTTCAGCCATGCGGGCGGACGAGGTAAAAAAACGTTGCCGTATCGTCGGCATAGAAAAATTACGACACGCCCAAGGCACAACAGGTAGCATTATTCATATCGGCCATTTTACCAACTGGGAAGCGTTTGGATTAGTCGCTTCGGCCTACGGATTTGAAAAAGCCGTGCTCGCCCAGCGCATAGATAACCCGTACGTAGACCAAGAAATCAACCGTATGCGTAATGTCTTTTCCGGCGTTACCCTATATAGTAATCACCAAGACAAACCCTTTTTTACCTGTATGCGCTGGCTCAAACAAAAAAAGTTTCTCGGTATTTTGTTTGACCAAAACGCCGTAGCGGGTGAAATGTGGTTCTCTTTTTTAGGCCGTACTGCGGCGTTTGCGCCGATTACGGCGCTACTAGCCATTAAACGACAAGTACCTGTTTTTCCCGTCAATGTAACGCGCGAAAAAGACGGCACACTGACGTGTACCGTGTACGACCCGTTACTCCCCCCTACTGAATACAGTTTGACGAGCGTCCGTCAATTTACAAAAGTACTCATCGGTTACTATGAAAAATGGTTGCGAGAAAATCCCTCCTCGTGGCTATGGGCGCATAACCGTTGGAAACGCGAAAATGAAGGCAACGCCTATTTGGAAAAACACCCCGAGGAACGTCTATGATAAAAGCCGTGTTTTTTGACCGAGACGGTACGCTTATTTATGACTACGGGTATTTATCCGACCCGGCCAAAGTTCACCCCTACACCTGTGCTCGGGCCGCACTCACTTTGCTGCAAAAGGCAGGATATCATTTTTTTATCGTATCCAATCAATCCGGCATTGGACGGGGCTATTTTACCGAAGAAAAAGCCCATGCGGTCAACCGCCGCTTATGCCAATTGTTGCGCCCCATTCATTTTGACGAAATTGTATTTTGCCCGCACGCACCCGAAGATAAATGCTCTTGCCGCAAACCACTGCCGGAAATGGGCCTAAAACTCATCAAAAAGTATCGCATTGACCCAACCCGCTCCTTTATGATGGGCGATAAAAAATCCGATGTCAATTTCGGTCACGCCATTGGCTGCCGGTCCATTTTACTACTGACTGCCAACGGCAAGAAACATTTAAAAAAATACCCGGACTTACAGCCGGACTTCGTAGCGGCCGATCTATTACGCGCCGCCCGGTTTATCTTACGCACGGAGAATCTATGCAAAAAATAATAGGACTTTTGATTTTAGCGTTGTGTTGTAGTGGTTGTTTTGGACATAAACAACCTGTTTCTTCCGTTCCGGAAACACCCACCACACAAGCGCCCATGACCGTCATTACAGCCGAACCGATTGCAACACCTAAAACACAACCTGTAAAAACCGAAAAAGCCCCCACACAAACCGCAACTGTGCAGACGCCCAAAGCCGTGGCGGCTCCCGTAGAAACAGCCCCCGCAGCCTCCGCCCAAACTACCCCGGCCCGAACCATACAACCCCCGGCGCCCGATACGGCCGTTTTTAAAGATGAAAAACTGATTGATTTACAAGACCGTAAACTGGGCCCGCTAGCGGCGCTCCCCACACAATCCGATAAAACCTTTTCCGCTCCGTGGCAAGGCGAGCAACTGAAATTCGGTTTGTATTATTCCGGCATTAAAGTAGGAACTGCCTATATCAAAAACCGTGGGATTGTGGATATCAACGGACGGTCGGCGTATGTCATTCAAACGTCTGCTTTTTCGGCATCCGTGATTGATACGGTGTTTAAAGTACGCGATATCAATTTATCCTGGTTGGACGCCCAAAATTTTTATTCGTTGGGCTACAGCCAAAGTTTGCGCGAAGGACACTACCAGCGTGATGAGTGGGTCCTCTTTGATTATCCGACAAACACCTATCATGGGGAACTGAGCAAAAAATCAGGCACGCGGGAAATTTCGGGCCCGCTAACGGCCCCGGTGTTGGATATGCTGACCGCTTTGTATTTTGTACGCGGACAGAATCTGGAGAACGGTAAAGACGTCGTATTTGATATCGTCAACCGTGAAGAACAATACCCGCTTGTCGTCAAGGTAATCAAGCGCGAAACCGTCAAAACACCGGCGGGTAAATTCAAATGTGTGGTGGTAGAGCCGCAATTCCGCGGGGAAGGGATTTTTGTAAGTAAAGGTAAAAGTTTGCAAGTTTGGCTGACCGATGATGAACGCAAATTACCCGTCAAAATGAAGACGGAAGTCTTTATCGGCAGCGTCAGCGCGCAACTACTGGAATATCAACGCAATTAAATATATAATGAAGTATTGTTGGGAGGATTTATGCAACCTAAAACCAGCCGATTAAAAAACATTTTAAAGGCCTGTAAAGGACAAGAAGTCATCGTCGTTGGCGATATCATGTTGGACCATTTTATCAAAGGATCTGTCAGCCGGATTTCGCCGGAAGCCCCGGTGCCGGTAGTCAATGTAAATAAAGAATTTTTTGTGGCCGGCGGTGCCGGGAACGTAGCCGTCAACTTGGCCGCCTTAGAGGCCAAACCGGTCATGATTTCCGTCGTAGGGCCTGACGTGGGCGGCGAAATGTTAAAAGATTTCTTACGCAAACGCGGCGTCAATGTCACCGGTATTAGCGAAGATCTGGACCGCCCCACCACTCAAAAAATCCGCGTCATGGCCGAGCAGCAGCAGATCGTCCGTTTTGACCGTGAAAGTAAAAAAATCATTTCCCCCGCCATTGCCCGCGCGTGTATGAAAGCATTTGAAACAGCCGTTAAAACCGCGAAAGGCGTTATTTTATCCGACTACGGCAAAGGAATGCTGAGCGATCAAAACATTCAAAAGATTATTGCTATTTGCCGTCAGAAAAAAATCCCCGTTTGCGTGGACCCCAAAATTGACAATTTCAAAAAATACAAACATATTACCTGCATGACGCCTAACACCAAAGAAGCGTGGGAAGGCGTAGGCCAAGCCCCACAATCCGGCGAAGAAGCCATGGAAAAATTGGGTAACAAGATTTTGAAAATGTTACAAGCCGATTCTATTTTGATTACCCGCAGTGCAGACGGTATGAGTCTATTTGAAAAGGGAGCCAAAACCCCCTATACCGTCCGGGCCACGGCGCGTGAAGTATACGATGTTACCGGTGCAGGCGATACCGTTATATCCGTTTTAACGCTTGCCTTAGCCGCCGGAGCCAATTTGAAAGAAGCCGCCGTACTGGCCAACTATGCAGCGGGTATTGTGGTGGAAAAATCGGGTACGGCCACGGCCACCCGTCAAGAAATTGAAGGAGTCCTTCCATGAGTGATATTTTAATTGCTATTCCGGCACGTTATGGTTCTTCGCGCTTGCCGGGGAAAATCTTAAAACCGCTTTGCGGCAAACCGGTTATTCAGCACGTTTACGAAGCGTGCAAAAATACGGGGCTGGGCGAAGTGATCATCGCCACGGAGGAACCGCTTGTCGTGGAAGCGTGCGCCAAATTCGGCGCCAAGGCCGTTCTAACGAGCCCGTCGTGCAAAAGTGGTACCGACCGCGTATTTGAAGTGGCGCAAAATCGCCCCGAACAACTGATTATCAACGTGCAAGGCGATGAACCGTTCATCAAAACCGAAACGGTGCTTGCCGTAGCCAATTTACTCAAAAATGACCCGTCGTGTGATATTTCCACAGCCGCATTTGCCCGCCAGGATGACAGCGAGGTAGATAATCCCAACATCGTCAAAGCGGTACTGGCCAAAGACAAACGCGCCTTGTACTTTTCGCGCTCGCGCGTACCGTACAAACGGGAAAAGACGGAAGAAAATTTAAAAGTGCCGTATTGGCACCATTGTGGAATTTACGGCTACCGCCGCGCCGCGTTGGAGCGGTTTGTGCATTTGCCGGAAAGTCCGCTTGAAAAATTAGAAAGATTAGAGCAACTGCGCGCATTGGAAGACGGCATGGTCATCAAATGCGCGGAGATTGCCCCCTCCGGACCGGCCATTGATACGCAGGAAGACCTCATGGCCGCCGAGGACTATTATCGTCAACACCACGCCCAGCACTAACTGCCGGGCGTTTTTAAAAACCCATAAGGAGAAAACAATATGTCAAAATTCATTTTTATCACCGGTGGCGTAGTAAGTTCGCTAGGTAAAGGGATTTCCGGCGCAAGCATCGGCAAGTTACTGCAGTTAAACGGTATCAAGGTCAACATGATTAAATGCGACCCATACATTAACGTAGACCCCGGCACCATGTCCCCCTATCAACACGGCGAAGTATTCGTAACGATAGACGGCGCCGAAGCCGACCTGGATTTGGGCCATTACGAACGTTTCTTGGACGTCAACATGACCCGCGCCAACACCAATACCGCCGGGAGCATTTACCAGACCGTCATTGACCGCGAACGCCGCGGTGAATATCTGGGCGGCACCGTACAAGTAATTCCGCATATCACCAACGAAATCAAAAAACGTTTTACCGCGCTGGAAAACGAAGCCGACGTTTCTATCATTGAAATCGGCGGGACGGTGGGTGATATTGAATCGTTACCGTTTTTGGAAGCGGCCCGGCAGTTGCGTTTGGAAAAAGGGCCGCAAAATGTGCTTTGCGTGCACGTAACGCTCATTCCGTACATCGCCGTTGCGCAAGAACTCAAAACCAAACCAACGCAGCACTCCGTCAATAAATTGCGGGAACTGGGTATTGAGCCCAGCATGCTTATCTGCCGCACGGAAAAACCGCTCAATAAATCGCTCAAAGAAAAAATTTCGCTTTTCTGCAGCGTTCCCGCCAAGGCCGTTATTGAATGCAAAGACGCCAAGTCCATTTATCACGTGCCGGAAATGTTTTATAAACAAGAAGTGGATAAGCAAATTATTGCGCTACTCGGTTTAAAACCGACGCAAGAAGTAGACCCGAAACAATTTGAATTTTTTGACCGCGCGTTAAATCCGTCTAAGACGGTAAAAATTGCCGTGGCCGGGAAATATGCCGAGTTCCAAGAGGCGTATAAATCCATCCACGAGGCCCTGCGCCACGCCGGCATGAACAACGACGCCAAAGTGGAAGTGGTATACGTCAACACCGAAAAAGATGACGTAAACGAGGCCTTAAAAGGCGCGGACGGCATTTTAATTCCCGGCGGGTTTGGTAACCGTGGCGTGGAAGGAAAAATCAACACGGTGCGTTTTGCGCGCGAAAATAAAGTTCCGTTTTTAGGGATTTGTTTGGGCATGCAATGCGTGGTGCTGGAAGCGGCACGCAACTTGTGCGGCTTACACGATGCTAACTCCACGGAGTTTGACCCGACGACAAAAGACCCGGTGGTAGATTTAACCCCGCAACAAAAAAACGTAGTATACAAAGGCGGTACCATGCGCCTGGGCAATTATTCAGCCGACTTAAAACCGGGCTCGCTAGCGCACCGCTTGTATGGTAAAGACCGTATTGAAGAACGCCACCGCCACCGCTACGAACTCAACCCCACCTATGTCAAACAGTTGCAAGAAGTGGGCTTAAATGTGTCCGGTTGGCACGAGGGCGTTTTGCCCGAAATCGTGGAACGCACCGACCACCCGTATTTTATCGCGGTGCAATTCCATCCGGAATTTGGCTCGCGCCCGATGCGTCCGCATCCGCTTTTTGACGGCCTCATCAAAGCCAGTCTGAAAGCCAAAGAAGAAAAGAAATAAGCAAGTTTGTACCCGAAAAATAAGCCGCCTTGTTAGGCGGCTTATTTTAATTTCCCCAAGCAGTACCGTCTAAGAACAAAAAACACTTGACAAACAAAAAAAAAAACAATAATAAGGTATCAGTAAAAAAACACAAAGGAGCAAACAAGATGAAAACTACACAAGCATTTACGCTAATAGAATTGTTAGTCGTCGTACTCATCATCGGCATTTTGGCCGCCGTGGCCTTACCGCAATATCAAAAAGCGGTAGAAAAAGCCCAAATGAGTGAGGCAGTCACCCTTGTACGTGCCATTGCCAATGCCAATCAATTATTTTATCTGGCAAATGGACGATATGCTGCCCAAAACGAAATAGATCTTTTAGATATACAAATTCCGGGAGAGCACCCAAACAGTAGCAGTTTCGCAGAACGAATAAAAACAAAATATTTTATGTATTCGCCAGGCGGATATGGCACTACTCACATTGCCGTGGCCCAGCGAAATGTAAATAATGCTATTTCATCAGATAATTATTATATTTATATTGACCAACCGAATCCTGATCGTATCCGATGCTTTACTTATAGCGGTGGACAATCTTCAGTTATCCAACGCAAACTATGCGAAGAGTTAGATGCGCGCGGCACCTTATAAAATAACAACGCCCCCTACAATAGGGGGCGTTATATTTTTCATAACACTATTACTATTTCAGCAAGTTCTTCAAACTAAACGATTTCACTTCTTCTTGCATTTTGGCAATCACGTCAGCCACTTTCATCGGCTGCGTGTTCGTACCGTCTTTGAGGCGCAAGGTCAGCGTGCCGTTTTCCATTTCGTTCTTACCGATAATGGCCGTATACGGGATACGTTGCATGTGCGCTTCGCGGATTTTTAAGCCCAATTTTTCGGGCCGCGTATCTAATTCCGGCCGCAAACCCGCCGCACGCATTTGTTGTGCGACTTCCTGAGCAAACGGGATTTGGTCATCCGTAAGCGTTAAGATTTTCACTTGCACGGGCGCCAGCCACAACGGGAACCAACCCGCAAAGTGTTCAATGATAACACCCGTAAAGCGTTCAATACTGCCGAACATCGCGCGGTGCACCATAATCGGGCGTTTGCGTCCTTCGGGCGCGACATATTCCAAATCAAAACGCTCCGGCAAATTGAAGTCAAACTGAATGGTGGACAACTGCCACAAGCGGCCAATCGCGTCCATTACCTTGATATCAATTTTCGGCCCGTAGAAAGCGGCTTCTCCGGCGTGGGTTGTATATGGGATATTGCTTTCTTCCAACACTTTTTTTAGTGCGTTTTCGGCGCGTTCCCAATCTTTTACATCGCCGGTAAAATGTTCCGGGTGTTCGGGGTCACGCGTGGAAAGTTCCACCGCGTATTTTTCAAACCCGAATGTTTTGAAAATATGTTTGGCATATTCAAACGCTTGTTTGACTTCACTCTCCACTTGTTCGGGCGTGCAGAAAATGTGCGCATCGTCTTGCGTAAAACCGCGCACACGCATCAAGCCATGGAGCGCACCGGAACGTTCGTAGCGGTACACCGTACCGAGTTCGCTAAAGCGCAAGGGCAAATCGCGGTAAGAGCGCAAGTGCGTTTTGTAAATTTCCACGTGGAACGGACAGTTCATGGGTTTAATTTGGTATTTTTCTTCGTCAATTTCCATGGGGTGGAACATACTGTCCGAATAAAACCCCGCGTGGCCGCTAATCTCAAACAAATGATAGCGCGCAATGTGTGGGCTAACTACCAAATCATATCCGCGTTTTAAGTTCTGCTCTTTAATCCAATCTTCTAAAATTTTGCGCAGCATCCCGCCTTTGGGGTGCATGAGAATCAACCCCGGGCCAATGTTGTCGTTGATGCTGAACAAATCAAGTTCCGGCCCTAATTTGCGGTGGTCGCGCTTGGCGGCCTCTTCCTGTTGTTTTACATAC